>NZ_CAISIQ010000208.1 GCF_903885465.1 uncultured Nevskia sp. | reverse complement strand
TGGTCGACGATGCGGTGGTTGGCGTCGAGAACGTTGTTCGTAGATTGCGTGCGCAGCGGCTGACCGGGCTGGCGCTGGTCCGGGCCGTGGGCCTGGCGACGCTCGAAGTGCGCTCCGGCATCCTCTACGCGACCCTGCTGATCGTGCTGGTGTTCGTGCCGCTGTTCGCGCTTGGCGGCGTCGAAGGCCGGCTGTTCGCGCCGCTCGGCATCGCCTACATCGCGGCGATTCTCGCCAGTCTGGTGGTGGCGATCACGGTGACGCCGGTGCTCTGCGTGCTGGCCTTCGGCGATGTCGCGCGGCTGCCGGTGGAGCCGCGCTGGCTGTCGCGCCTGAAGGCTTTCTATCTGCGTCTGCTGGAACGGGCGCTGGGGCGGGCAAAGCTGATGCTGGCCGTCGTCGCCATCATCCTGGTGCTGACCACCGTGCTGGCGCTGCAGCTGCCGCGCGCCTTCCTGCCGCCGTTCAACGAAGGCACCCTGACGGTGAACCTGATCGCCGCGCCCGGCATCGCGCTGACCGAATCCGATCGTCTGGGCCGCATCGCCGAAAACCAGATTCTGGAAGTGCCGGAAGTCACCGCCGTCGGCCGCCGCACCGGCCGTGCCGAGGCTGATGAGCATGCCGAAGGCGTGCATTACTCGGAGCTGGATGTATCGCTGCGCGAAGGCGGCCGCTCGCGGCGCGAGATCGCTGCCGATATCCGGACACGGCTGTCGGCGCTGCCGGTGGCGGTGTCGATCGGCCAGCCGATTTCGCATCGTCTGGATCACCTGCTGTCCGGCGTTCGGGCGCCGCTGGTGGTGAAGGTCATCGGTGATGATCTGCCGACCCTGCGCCGTCTCGCCGCCGAAGTGCAGGTGCTTCTGGCGAAGCTGCCGGGGCTGACCGATGTGCTGATCGAGCCGCAGGTCGACACGCCGCAGTTCGATGTCCGCATCGATGCCCGCGCGGCCGCCGAAGCCGGCGTTGCGCCGGCGCGGGCACAGGCGGCGCTGGCGGTGCTGGTCAATGGCGAAACCTTGTCGCAGATCGTCGAAGGCGAAAGCCGCCATGCGCTGGTGCTGCGCCTGCCGGAAGCGGCACGGCAGCCGGAAGCACTGAAATCGCTGCTGATCGACGGCACGGCCGGCCCGGTGCCCTTGGGCTGGATCGCGAGCTTGAGCAACAGCACGGCGCCGAACCAGATCCTGCGCGAGCATCTGCGCCGCAGAGTCGCGGTGACCGCGTTCCCGGCCGATCACGGCTTCGAACAATCGGCTGCCGATGCCCGGGAGCAGCTGGCGGGCTTGAGTCTGCCGCCGGGCTATGTGCTGAGTCTGGAAGGGCAGGCGGCCTCGGCTGACGAGGCGACGCGGCGCATCGGCGCGCTGGCCTTGCTGTCCCTGCTGCTGATGGCTGCGGTGCTGCATGCACGCTATGGCTCGCTGCCGCTGACCCTGATCATCCTAGGCAACGTGCCGCTGGCCTTGGTCGGCGGCGTGCTGGCACTGAAGCTCACCGGCACACCGCTGTCGATCGCCAGCCTGGTCGGCTTCGTGACCCTGGCCGGCATCGCTGCGCGCAACGGCATTCTGAAGATCAGCCACTACCTGGCGCTGGCCCGCGACGAGGGCGAAGCGTTTGGCACCGCGCTGGTGCTGCGCGGCTCGGCCGAACGCCTGACGCCGGTGCTGATGACGGCGCTGATTGCAGCGCTGTCGCTGATGCCGCTGATGCTCGACGGCGCGGCACCCGGCAAGGAAATCCTGCATCCGGTGGCGCTGGTGATCTTCGGCGGCCTGCTGTCTTCGACGTTGCTCGACAGCTTCCTGACGCCGCTGCTGTTCCTGCGTCATGGCCGTCCTGCTACCGAAGCGGCGGTGGCTGCCGTGTATCAGTCGCAGTTTGCAGCGCGAGAAAAAAAATGAAGTTTTCTTATGTTTTTTTGTTCCGAGTAAATAACTCGATCGAAAAAAATCAATTTCGATGATCAGAACGGTATTTGCTTATACCTGCCAGTTGCCTGTCGAATGCTGCAACTCATTGATCCTTAAAACCTTGAAAGTTCCTCGAGGGCGTAAATGATCTATCCGAAAGCGGTCATCAGAACTGTTTGGCGCCCTACGATAGTCAAGCTTGGGCCTGGCTCGGAATTCTGCTTTCCATGCATGGAAGCTGCGTCCAGCACAGGGTCGGGAAAACCTCGAGAGAGATTCTTTGAGAGATCACATTGATATGGGAGATGTTCACGTGAAACATGCGATTCCACACCGGCGCAAGCTGGGCAACGTGGCCAGGGAGGCAACGATGGCAATCGCGATGACGACAGTCGTCGCGTTCGCCGGCGTTGCGCCGTCCCCGGTTACGGCCGGACCGCTGACCAATCTGCTGGGCGGTGGCGGCACGGCTACCGGTACCACGGAGGATGACGGCCCGCTGAAGAAGCTGCTCAGCCCGCGCGACAACACGCCAGCCGCGGGTGCACCGGCTGCGATCAACAAGTACACGAACAAGGTCATTCCGAACGGTTCGGTGCTGCTGGTCTGGACCGGTGACGGCTGCTCGACGCCGGTCTGCAACCCGCAGACCAGCCAGGACTTCATGGCCGTGCTCGATGCCGAGCCGAACTCGACGACCTACGGCAACGTGATCTGGACCGCCGAGTTGCCGAAGGTGATCCTGTCGAACATCCTGCCGGGCGGCCCGCTGGGCGGTGCCTCGTCGGATTCGCACAACGATCCGCATCACATGCTCAGCTACACGTCGTACATCTCGGGCGGTGGCGATGGTCTCACCAAGGGTCGCAAGTACCAGTTCGCTGGCGGTGTGATCTCGAAGAACGTGTTCCGTTTCGACGTGACCTCGGTCCGCTCGATCGGCAAGGCTGACCTCGCGGTCTGCGGCACCCAGGTGCGGCGTTCCTCGCTGACCGATGATTTCGTGGTCATGCCGTCGACGACGGGCAACCACAAGATCCTCTACACCTACATGTCGAACTACGTGTACGGGCCAGGCGGCTCGGTCACGGAAATCGAACCGGATCGCGTGGCTCCTACGCTGCTCGGAACCTGCCTGGCCACGGCACCTGCCGTGCTGCCGCTGCTGGAAACGGTGCAGGTCGGCGGTCTGATCGGCAACATTCCCGGTCTGATCACGGACGACACCAACCTGCTCGGCCACACCGGCATCACCGAATACGGTGCCGCCGTGCGTGCCAACCAGCCGCGCAACCCGACCAACTACACGAGCTATCCGGATCTGCGTCCGCAGCGCCGCTACAACCAGGGCGTGTTCTATCTCGGTAATGACGATGTCGGCATCGAAGCGCTGCCGCACGGCATGGCACTGACCTATGACGGCAAGTATCTGGTGTCGTCCGATTACGCCGTTGCGGCGTCGATCGGTGCCTCGGCCATCAACGGTGCGCTGATCGGCATCTGCAACCAGGGTGGCGGTTCCAATGGCGATCGCGCGGCCGGTCCGCTCGGCGTCTGCGGTTCGACCTTCGGCAGCTCGGTGCGCGTCTTCGAAACCAGCGGCCGCTACAAGCGTGGCAACACTCGCGATTCGCTGAAGGAAGCGAACGTGTACGACTCGAACCCGTATGTCCGCTCGGTTTCAGCCGTGCCGGATGGTCCGCGTGAAGAGTTCGTGCTGTTCCACGAAGAGAACGAAGGCCTGATGCCGTTCGGTCTGCCGCACCAGTCGCATCACTGCAAGAACCAGAAGGGTTGGGTCGACAACGGTGATCCGAGCTATGACCGTGCGATCACGCCAGCGGGCCTGGTGGCCAACGCGAACTCGGCAGTCGACATCGAAGACTGCACGCCGACCAGCCCGGAATACGTGCCGCATGACGGTGCCTTCTCCGGCGCCATGTGCGGTGGCGTTCTGTACTACAGCCCGGACATCCGTCTTTCCGGCAAGCAGACCAACGTGTTCGGTGGCAAGGGTCCTTACTGGCGTGCGGTCTATGACGTCGGTCCGTGCCCGGGTGTTTCGTACTTCAACCTTTCGGACGACGATCGCTTCCTGATCCAGCCGATTGCAGGTATCGAAAGCCCGGCGTCGATCGATCCGGCCGGTGCGGCGGAATTCGATCGTGACTATCCGCGTGAACACAGCCGTCGCGTGCTGACCGTGGACATCCGTCCGCTGCTCGCGAAGGGCCGTGCCAACACGCCGGCCACGGCGATCAAGTGCGACTTCCCGCCGCCTGACCGCGCTCGTCTGTCGAAGAGCTCGCTCGGTGCTGTTGCAACGCGTGCTGATCTGTCGGGTGGCATTTCCGGCAAGTTCAACATTCTCAAGCACAACAACGAAGCCGATGACTGCCCGCGTGTTCGCGGCGCGGTTGGCCAGTTCGAGAATGGCCCGACGGGTCTCGGTAGCCCGACGACCTTGTCGTCGAACAGCACCCAGCGCGGCGTTGGTTATGTCCGTGAAGCGCAGCTGATCCAGGAAGTGCTGGCAGTGAATCTGGGCGGCATCCTGCTGGATGGCACCAAGACCGGCGGCGAACCGTCCGGCACGGGTGGCACCCCTGGCAGCGGCAACCTCAACAGCCTGCAGAACATGCACACGCATGGTGGTCCGCATTTCACGGTCATCGACCGTGTCGGCTATCAGAAGACGCCAAGCAACGAAGGCGGCTACATGGATCTGACCCCGAAGGACAACGGTTCGGGTCTGGGCGTGCCGCGTGATGCCGTGGTTGGCGGTGCACCGGCGCAGGGCGTGCAGCGTTACGCCTTCATCCAGTACTTCGTCGAACTGAACCATGTCCCGGGTCCGGGCACTGGTTCGGATGGCGATCGCACCATCTGCGTGGGCAAGTACGACCGCCGCACCGGCGCCACCGTGCTCGACACCAGCTTCACCGATGAGCTGCTCGGCACGCCGTGCATCGACTTCGACTCCGCTGCCCGTGACGACTGGTACTGGCCAGGCGCCCGCGGCAAGAAGGGCACGGCGAAGCCGCATGCCGCGGTGTTCGAGCGTGACGGTGCTGCGCTGTTCGGCCCGGGCTACTACCCGGCCGCGCCGCTCGATGTCGATGGCTCGAAGTAAGTAGCAAGCATCAAGGCCTTTCTCCGAAGTCGGAGAAAGGCCGCTTTTCTCCTCCCCCGTGCTGTTCGGGGGAAGGCGGGGACCGGGGCGTTTGACGGTAGTGCACACGTTAAAGCGCCCCCACCCAAACCCTTCCCCGCACGCCGGGGGAGGGCTTCTTTTATTGATCGTTACTGGAGCACCACAACGATGTCGCAGTTGCCAAGTTCCCGATTCAAGCGAGCGCTCGTCGCCGCCAGCTTCCTTGCCGTTACCGCTGCTGTTGTCCCGGTGTCCGCCGACCAGAAATCTGCCCAGAATTCTGCCGCGTCGCCCGATGGCGGTCTCGCCGTCGATGTCACCGTCAACGGCCGTCCCATTACCCGGAATCACATCACGCTGATGGGTTCCAATTTCACCGAAGACAAGAAGGCGCCAGGGCCGGAAGCCCAGGCTGCTGCACGTCTCGAACTGATCACTCAGGAAGTACTTGCGCAGGCCGCCCTCAAGGAAGGCCTCGACAAGCAGGGCATCGTCGCCGACCAGATCGCGTTCCAGGAACGCTCGATCCTGTCGCGTGCCTACCTCGAGGATTACTTCGCGAAGAACCCGGTCACCGATGAATCGCTGAAGGCTGCCTACGACGCCAACGTCGCCAGCGGCAAGATCGTCGAATTCAAGGTGCGCCATATTCTGGTCAGCGATCTGTCCCAGGCTGAAGCGATCATTGCCCGCCTGAGCAAGGGCGAGGATTTCGTTGCCGTCGCCAAGGTCGAAACGCTCGATCCGGGTGGCCAGAACAACGGCGGTGATCTCGGCTGGTTCCGGCCGGACATCTTCGTCGACAGCAACTTCGCCAATGCCGTCGTCGCGCTGAAGAAGGGCGGCATCAGCAAGGAGCCGGTGCGCAGCCGTTTCGGCTGGCATGTGATCAAGGTCGAGGACGGCCCGCGTCCGGTCGCCAATCCAGGAAAGTTCGACACGCTCGACGATCCGATCAAGAGCGCCCTGCGCCAGCGCGCCGTGCAGGCCAAGCTCGAAGCCGTGACCGCTGCGCTGACCGCGAAAGCGAAGATTGCCGGCCCTGGCCTCGCGGCCACGACACCGTCTGGCAGCAAGAGCAAGAGCGCGCCGTAAAAGTGTCCTGGGTGCGCTGACGTCCCCAGAAAGACCATAAGAAATTCGAGGAAGACCACCGATGATTCTCAACAAGACCGCATTCCCATTGGCGCTGGCCGCCTCACTGCTGCTGTCGGCCTGCGCCCAGCAGGCGGCGAAGCCCGAAGCTGCCGCCGTTGCCGCAGTTGATCCGGCCGCCACGCCGCCGACCCTCGATACGCTGGAAATCGCCAAGCTGTCCGCTGAAGACCGCATCGGCCTGACGGTGCACTTCGCGCGCATCGGCGATCTCGACGGCCTGAAGCGGATGCTCGATGCCGGCGTCGACGTCAACGGCCGCGACACGCTCGATCAGACGCCGTTGATCGCTGCCGTCATCCAGGATTCGCTGCCTGCCGTCGAAGCGGTGTTGAAGCGTGGCGCTTCGGTGGACATCGTCGACAAGGCCGGCTGGTCGCCGCTGCACTTCGCAACCTTCTTCTCCGCCGACACTACGGTGATGAAGGCGCTGCTCGATGCCGGCGCCAACGTCAATGCCCAGAACGACCGCGGCATCACCGCGCTGTACTTCGCCGCCGCCACCGGCCACGAAGTGCAGGTGAAGTTCCTGCTCGACCGTGGCGCCGATCGCTCGATCGCTTCGAAGGCCGGCTGGACGCCGCTGCGCATTACCAAGGTCAAGGGCATCGAAAGCGTTGCCAAGCTGCTCGATCCGGAAGGCAAGGGCGAAGTCGCGCCGGTCAGCAAGGTTGACGTGCCGGCCTCGAAGACGACAGGCGGCTCCTGAGTTTCCGATGCCGCAGCTTCGGGATCGTGTCGTGGCAGCGCTGCCGAGCTTGCTGTTGGCGCTGACAGCGGTTGCGCCGGCCGCGTTGCTGGCTCATGAAGGCCATGAGCACGAGGAGCTGCAAGCGCCGCAGGCCGTGATCGCGCCTGTGCCGGCGGTATCCGCTGCGATGCCGAGTTTGCCGGCGCGGGTGATCGCCGATCCGCGGCGCACCCTAGTCGTGGCGGCACCGCAGGCTGGTGCCCTGATGGCGCCGGCCGGTGGCTTCCCGCTCGCCGGCCGGGTGCTGAAAGCCGGTGAAGTGATCGCGCGGCTGCAGCCCACCGTTGCTCAGCCAGTGCGCCGCGATCTGGAACGACAACTGGCGGATGCCCATCGCGATACCGGCATCGGCGCGCTGCAGATCGATCGCTACGGCATCGAAGTGCACAAGTTCGATATCGCCCTGCCGACCCAGACCTTGCAGATCATTACCGACTACCACGCCGCCCAGGCGCGCCAGGCGCAGCTGGAGCAGAGCCTGTCCACCAGCATCGACATCGCCGCGCCGCGCGGCGGCCGACTGCTCAGAGTCGAAGCGGCGAGTGGCCGTCAGTACGCGCCGGGTGAAACCCTGTTCGTGGTCCAGGCCGATGATGGCCTGGCGATCGAAGCCCGCTTCGTCGACACCGATCTGGTCGCTCCCGAACAAGCAATTGCCTTGCTCGACGATGGCCGGCAACTGCCGCTGCGTCGCCTGAGCAGCGGCTACGACAGCGCGCAGCGGGCGCAGGTAGTTCGCTACGCGCCGCTGGTCCACGACCCGCTGCTGCAGGTCAATCAACGCCTGCGCCTGCAGTTCGTGCAGACGCTTGCCAGCACGGCCGTTGGAGCTGCGCGTTGAACGGCAAGCGCATTGCCGCGATCTCCGGCGTCCTGCTGCTGGGTACTGCAGCACTTGCCCACGATGGCGAAGTGCATCGCGATCCAGCCGATGCGGGCAGTGCTGCAGCGGCGGCGCCAGTCGATAGACCTCAGCGTCTGGCCGACGGCAGCCTGCAGGTTTCCAAGCCGATGCAGCGCCTGCTGAAACTTCGCACCGAACGCTGGTCCTCGGCGACCCTGGCTGCAGTGCAGACGCTGGTCGCCGAAGCGCGGCCTCAGCCCGAATTCGCGCTCGATTTGGTAGCGCCGGAGCGCGGCTTGCTCGAAGCACCGGAAGGTGGTTGGCCGTTGCCGGGACAGACGGTCAAGGCCGGTGCCGTGCTCGCCTGGCTGCACCCGCAGCTGAGCCAGCAGGAGATCGCCGACCGCCGCGCCAAGATGGCCACGCTCGAACAGCAGCTGGTGATCATCGACGTCAATGTCGAGCGTCAGCAGATGCAGAGCGATGCCGCCGTTGCCGCGGGCGGTTCGGCAGGCGGCAACATCTGGATCGAGAAGTACCTGGCCGATCGCGATGCGATGCGCGCCAACCGCGATCTGCTGGCGCAGAGCCTGTCCGACCGCCTGCCGCTGCGCGCCGCAGTCAGCGGCCGGGTGCTGTCCGTGCCGATCTCGCCCGGCGCGATCGTCGAAGCCGGCCAGCCGCTGCTGCGACTGGCCGATCCGAACGCCGTGCAGTTCGTCGCCATCCATCAGCAGCCCGGCCTTGCCGGACGTATCGCTGCCGCGCATCTCGCCGATGGCCAGACACTGCGCCTGCGCGGCGAAGAACCGCTGGCCGATGGCAGCGGCTGGCGCCTGCGTTTCGATGCACCGGCGAGTGCCAATGTGGGGGCAGGGCAACTTGCTTCAGGTCAGATCGCCAGCCTGCGCGTCAGCCTGAAGCCGCTGCCGGGCACGGTCGCAGTGCCGCCGGGCGCCTGCGTGCGCAGCGATGACGGCGGCGGCATCGTCTGGGTGCATCGCGATGCCGAACGCTACGAAGCACACAAGCTTGCATCGTGTAGCAGCGACGGTGTTCTGGCAGCAGCGCTGGCACTGGCAGACGGCGACCGCATCGTCACCGAAGGGGCGGCGCTGCTCAGTCAGTACCGCTGAGGATGAAACGCCAACGTGCTGCGCAGTGATCGTCGAGTGATCGCCTGCGCAAGTGCGCCAGGCCTTTAGACCTTGGATGCCGCGCGTCCCCGCTCGACGTCAGGGCTCAGGTAGGTCCCCTCGGGAATCTCACCGAGGCGGGACGAATGAACCTGCTCGGTCGTGCAGCCGTAGAACTTCTGGAACTTCATGATCAAAGGGCTCCACTGGTCGGGATCGATGCGGTCGGTCGTGCCTTTCATCAGCAATTCCGGGTGCACATGCACGCGCTGGATGCGGACCTCGAACACCTTGATGCCGACCTTCCACATCGGATCGTCCGCCATGAATCCATTGGTGGCCGACAGCACCGCTTCCATCTGCACCGGGCATTCCAGCGCGCGCGGCGGCTGAACCGTTTCACTGGGAACCGGCGTGAGCCCGGAGATCTCCCATTTGCTCTTCTCGTGCGTGTAGTTGCGCATCTGCTTCGCGGCCGGCACGGGATTGGATCCCGTCAGGCGAGCCAGTCGATCGACGTTTCCAACCTGCGCCGGAGAAGGCAGATTGAGCACGCACTCGCCGGTTCGAATCAGGTTCTCGGTGTTCTTCGAACTCGCGTCGAGTCCGAGCATGCAACGCCAGCCAAGCCAGAACGCCGAGGACATCGGCGCGAGATTCGAGGTGCCGTCCTCGTTCATCGTGCTGATCAGCACGACGGGCGTGCCCCAGTAAAGGATTGCCGGCTCGACGCTGATGGTCTTGATGTGTGGTGTGTGCATGGGAAAGGCATCCGCCGTGGTGAAGGTGTCCGCAGTCTGCGATCGCGAACGCCGCAACTCACTCCGAATCTTGCTGCGGTATTCGTCGGAGACGCGTAATAGGCAATTTCCTTTGAAAGGCCTTAACCATGATCAAACTTGGGTGCTCTGGTGTGGGGCCGGTTCCAGCCCAACGATGCTCTACGACTGAGGTCATCCCTTGACAGCGTCGGTGAAGCACTGGCAGTGCATCACTAAGCATCAGCTCTCCAAAAACCTCGTCAGAAATAGTTCCGAATGCCAAGGTATAGCGTCGTCCGGGAATTGACGGACGACCACTCGCGTTTAGCGTCTAAGGTCAGAGCCATAGACCGTGTGATCGGGCTCAGATGCTCGACGCCAACACTCTGTATAGCGTCAAGATTCGCGCAACAGTCCGCGGCCACCCGATGCCGAATGATTGTTCGATTCGCGCCTGGCCATTTCCCGATCAAGCCGATTTCCAGATCGGGATAGGCACTCGGGTTCGAATCGCGAAGGCCCAATCCCGCGCCGATCAACGCGAAGGCGTCGATTGTCTTTGCGAGCGCCAGCGTGCTTCCAACTCCGCCATTGAAACCAAGAAAAGCTGTCCTCTCGTCCATTCGCCAGAACTGGTTTTGGTAGCCCGCTGCAAAACGCCAGGAGATACCCTCGCCAAGCGGATTCAACGGCAACAGTGACGTGACGCTGTAGAGCGAGAACTCGCCGAGAAAAACCGCACCTGTCTCGATTGATGTCGAAATAGTCGTTTCTCCTATCCGAAGTTCCGACGTACTGAATGACTGGCGTTGGTCATCCAAGAGGCGGCGTCCGGCAGGGAGCAGGCGCAGTGACAGTGTCGCGCCGGATGACCGGCGGTAAGCAGATCCGACTTCCCACTGCGCATCCTGCGGCGAAGCGGATGGATTCTTGTACTGAGTGATGTCGATATCGACCGACTGTGCCACCGGCTCGATCTGCGCCTGTACCGACAGCAGCTGCGTTGCCGCCGTTTGCGAATCATCGCCGATGCCACCGGACAGTCGCTTCAGCAAAGCTTCCTCGTACAGCAGTTCCAGCAATCGCTCGCGCAAGCTCGCGTCGGGCGCTGCAGCAATCGACTCGCCGTGAGTCAGCGCATGCGCGATCTGCCGACTGCGCGTGCGTGACAACTGGCTGTCGTACATGCGGACGGCCCATTGAGATGTCGGCAGCAAGCGGTACTGGTCGACCCGCCCGAGTCGAACCGCGTTCTTGACAACATCGATCGGGCTCATCCAAGGGGCCGTGTTGTCACTCATCGCCGGATCCGCCACCGCCAGAATGTCGGCCGTGAACGTGGCGCAGTTGTGGATATCGAAAAAGTACGTCAGCGATGTGTGACGAAGCTCGTAGAGGTGCAGCTGCACGCGCCGCCGTTCCTCGGCGTCCAGCGTCACGCGATAGGTCCAGACGCTGCGCTGCTCGCGTTGCAGATACTCGGCCTCGCGTTCACGGTATGGCGACAGCGAATAGAAGCCCTGTGTACCGGTGGTCAGGCTTGCCGCAGCCGACCACAGAAAGTTCCGGGCGTTGACCGATGTGAAGAAGGAGATCGCATGCTCGGCACGATCGCCATCGGCCTTGGTGCCACTGAGTTCCAGCAGCACATGGCCCATCATGCTCGAAGCACTGACCAGGTTCTCGCTGGCGTACACGAGAGAAATCTCGTCGGCAGGGGCTCGGGTGAAGAACTCGCTGATGCCCTGGCAATCTTCGACCGGGTCGATATCGGATCGAATGGCTCCAAGTTTCCGTATAAGCCATTCGTAACGCGCCGGAAAACGGCAGATGTCACGCATGCGGTCCTCGACGCTTTCATCGCCGCGGTCATCCAGAAACGCCTGCAGCATGGCTCTTAGTTCAGCTTCAGGACTGAAGTTCGGCAACGACAGTAGAAAGCCAGGATCCCGAATCCGCGGCTTGCCGTCGGGTGCATGGAGCAAGGCTAGCCATTCACGGTCCGAAGCCAACTCCCGGATCGTTGATTCCTTCCGCGCCAACGGATCTGGAGCTGCTGCTCCCGATACCTTCTG
>NZ_CAISIQ010000207.1 GCF_903885465.1 uncultured Nevskia sp. | reverse complement strand
GTCTAGCCGGGTTCGTGGGTCTCCTCTGTGGTGGTGATCTTGTCCTGCTCGCGAGCCTTGATTCGCGATCGGGCTTTCTGGCTGCTGTGTCGGAATCGGTAGGACTCGTTGCCGGTCTCGACGATGTGGCAGTGATGCGTGAGCCGGTCGAGTAGCGCCGTGGTCATCTTGGGATCGCCGAAGACGCTGGCCCATTCGCCGAAGACCAGGTTGGTGGTGATGACGACACTGGTGTGCTCGTAGAGCTTCGACAGCAGATGAAACAGCAGCGCACCGCCGCTCTGTGAAAACGGCAGGTAGCCCAGTTCGTCGAGGATCACCAGATCGAGATGTATCAGCTGGTGGGCCAGGCGGCCGGCCTTGCCGGCGGCCTTCTCCTGCTCCAGCGCATTGACCAGATCGACCGTCGAGAAGAAGCGCACGCGCTTACCGTGGCTGTTGATGGCTTCGACGCCGAGGGCGGTGGCCAAATGGGTCTTGCCGGTGCCGGTGCCGCCGATCAACACGATGTTCTCTGCTTTCTCGGTGAAGGCGGTGGTGGCGAATCCGCTGATCTGCCGAGGGTCGATCTTCGACTGCTCGAAATCGAAACTGGCCAGATCGCGATGGATCGGGAATCGCGCCGCGTGCATCTGGTAGCGGATCGAGCGCAGGCCGCGGTCGATGGTCTCGGCCTGGATCAGTTGCTGGATCAGCAGTTCGTAGCTGGTCAGGCTCGTGGTGCCACCTCGCTCCAGCGACTCGGCGTAACAGGCAGCCATGCCATACAGCCGCAGGGCCTTGAGGGCGGCAATGGAATCAGCCATGGCTCACCTCCGGCAGATCGCGCAGCGTGTCGTAGCGCTGGGTGTTGGCGGCGGGTGGCACCGTCACGGTCAGGCTGGTTTCGACAGTCTGCGGTGGCGGCCCGTCCTTCAGCCGCGCCAGCACGTTGAGGACGTGCTCGGCACTCGGCCGCCCGGTTTCGAGCACCAGATCCACGGCGACCAGCACGGCTTCCAGACCATGGTCCGGCACGGCTGCCAGCACTTGCGCCATGACCCGGTCGCCGCCCTCACGGCGCAGCAGGGCGCGTCTGAGGCGCTGCAGGGAGTCCGGCAGTTCGGCGAAAGGCGCGCCATTGCGCAGCGCACCCGGCTTGCGCTCGATCAGCGGCAGGTAGTGCTGCCAGTCGTAAATGACATGATCCCGATCCAATGCTCGCGGATGCTCGGCAACCACCCGCTGGTCCGCGACCACCACGATCCGCTCCGGATACAGCCGCACGCTGACCCTGTGGCCCGCCAGTGCGCAGGGCACCGAGTAGCGGTTGCGGGATACGCGAATCAGGCTGGTGCTCGATACCCGGACCGGCACCTCGACATAGCCGTCGAAGGCCACCGGCATCGGCATCAGCTGCGGCTGCTCGTGCTCCCAGGCTTCCTGAATGCTCATGCCCGGATACTCGGGATGCGGGGCATTGCGCGCTTCCAAGCACTGCGTAGCCAGCCAGACATTCAGCTCGGCGAAGCTGCCAAAGCGCTGCTCGGAGCCTGCCAGATCCGGCGCCGAGCATCCTGCACGCCTTTCTCGACCCGGCCTTTCTCCCAGCCGGAGGCGACATTGCAGAAGTCCGGATCAAACAGGTAGTGCGACGTCATCGCCGCAAATCGGGCATTGACGATGCGGGCCTTGCCGCGACCCGGGACCCGGTCGACGGCGGTCTTCATGTTGTCGTAGATGCCGCGCCGGGTGACGCCGCCGAGGCCGGTCAGGCAGCGGGTGTGCGCATCGAACAGCATCTCGTGACCCTGGCTGGGGTACGCCACCAGCCAGAACGCCCGGCTCGCGCACAGCTTCATGTGCGACACCTGCAGCTTGCGGTAGATCCCGCCGATGACCAGAGCTTCCTCGCTCCAGTCGAACTGGAAGGCCTCACCCATCCCGAACGTCAG
>NZ_CAISIQ010000206.1 GCF_903885465.1 uncultured Nevskia sp. | reverse complement strand
GGTCTGGATCAGGCTGGTTCCTCACTCTCTGCAAAAGGCACCGCCAGCGTTCGGCGGAGTCGTCACAGCAGCGCCGTCTGGCGCAGTCACTAGAGTTTTGGAGAACCCATGGGCGTTCCGCTTATCCAGCAGGTCACCGTCGCACGCTACCTCCTCGGCAAGAAGCTTGCGGGTGTGAAGCGCTACCCGCTGGTGTTGATGCTGGAGCCACTATTCCAGTGCAATCTCGCCTGTGCCGGCTGCGGCAAGATCGATTACGAGAAGGACATCCTGCAGCAGCGCGTCAGCGTCGAGAAAGCGCTGGCTGCCGCCGCCGAATGCGGCGCGCCAATGGTCTCGATTCCGGGTGGCGAGCCGCTGATTCACAAGGAAATGCCTCAGATCGTCGCCGGCCTGGTGAAGATGAAGAAATTCGTCTACCTGTGCACCAACGCGATCCTGCTGAAGAAGCACATCAACGATTACACCCCGTCGCCCTACCTGACGATGTCGATCCATCTCGACGGTCTTGAAAAGCGCCACGACGAATCGGTGTGCATGGACGGCGTCTTCGTCAAGGCTGTCGAAGCGATCAAGATGTGTGTCGAGCGCGGCTTCCGCGTCACCATCAACTGCACGCTGTTCTCGGGCGAGCCGCCGGAAGAGATCGCCGACTTCTTCGACTACGCGATGACCCTGGGCGTTGAAGGCATCACCGTATCGCCGGGCTACAGCTACCAGCACGCGCCGCGTCAGGACGTGTTCCTCGGCCGCACCTCGTCGAAGCAGCTGTTCCGCGATGTCTTCCGCATCGGCCGCGCGCGCAAGTCGAACTGGAAGTTCAACCAGTCGCCGATGTTCCTCGACTTCATCGCCGGCAACCAGGCCTACCAGTGCGAGCCCTGGGGCACGGTGACCTACAACGTGTTCGGCTGGCAGAAGCCCTGCTACCTGCTCGTCGACGAAGGTCATGTCAGCACCTACAAGGAGCTGATGGAAACCACCCAATGGGAAAACTACGGTGTCGGCAAGAACCCGAAGTGCGACAACTGCATGGCGCACTGCGGCTTCGAAGGCACGGCGGTCAACGACACTTTCGCCAATCCGCTGAAGGCGGCCAGAGTGGCGCTGTTCGGCCCGGACATCGATGGCCCGATGGCGCCCGATCTGCCGATTCTCTACGGCAATCGCAGTGATGCAGCAGCAGTGCGGATTCCGGTCAGCGCGATCACCAAGAAGGCCAAGCCGGCAGCCGAAAAGGCCTAGGGCTGGTCGGCAGCTGCGATCTCCGCAACCGCCGATCGTCAAAGGTGATCGAGATGGATGCCGCGTTCTGGTTGGCCGTTCCTGCGGCTGTCATGTGGTTCGGCCTGTGGCTGGCCCCCTGGCGGCCGTGGAGCGTCCGCGAGCAGCTGGAGCCGACCGGCTTCGGGCCGAATCATCAGGGCGGCAGCGGCGATATGGATCAGGTCACCGTGCTGATTCCGGCACGCAACGAGGCCGAAGTCCTCGAGCGCACGCTGGACAGACTTCAAGCCCAGACCGATGGATCGGGATCCGGGCTGAAGATCGTCGTCATCGACGACCAGTCCGATGACGGCACCGGCGACATCGCCCGTCGCTATCCGAATGTCGAAGTGATTGCCGGCCAGCCGTTGCCGAAAGGCTGGGCCGGCAAGCTGTGGGCGCTGGAGCAGGGCAAGTCGCGGGTCAAGACGTCGATGACCTTGCTGCTCGATGCCGATATCGCGCTGGAACCGGGCCTGCTGTCGGCACTGCTCGCGCACAAGCGGGCCACTGGCGCGCACTTCGTCAGCTTGATGGCCGATCTGCGCCGCACCTCGTTCTGGGATCGCCTGTTACTGCCGGCCTTCGTCTACTACTTCAAGCTGATCTATCCGTTCTCGGTGTCGAACTCGCCGTCGAAATGGGTCGCGGCTGCGGCTGGTGGCTGCGTGCTGGTCGACACGGCTGCGCTGCGCAAGGTCAACGCCTTCGAATGCCTGAAGGACGCGCTGATCGATGACTGCACCTTGGCGCGGCACATCAAGGACGGCGGCTACAAGACCTGGATCGGCCTCAGCCGCGGCGTCATCTCGCTGCGCCCCTACGGCACTCTGAAAAGCGTGCATGACATGGTCGCCCGCTCGGCGTTCACCCAGCTGCGCTACTCGACGCCGCTGCTGCTGCTGGTCACTGCGCTGTTCGCGCTGGCCTACTGGTTTCCGCTGGTGGCACTGGCGCATGGCTCCTGGCTGGCCGCATTGGCGCTGCTGGCGATGTGCGCAGCCTATGTGCCGACCCTGCATTACTACGGCCTGTCGCCGCTCTGGGCGCTGGCCTCACCTTTGATTGGGGCGCTGTATCTCGGGATGACGTGGAGTTCCGCAATCCGGAGCTGGCGCGGCGTGCGCTCGAAATGGAAAAACCGCACCTACGAAGTCCATCACTGACTGACGTCGGGCGTTAAAAAGAGAGAGAAGACATGAGCAAGGCAGAATTCGGCATCAGTGCCTTCGCGGCCTATGTGCCGCCGTATCGCGTGGACCTGCGCGAATGGTGCGAGTGGACCGGCAACAGCTGGGACAAGACCCGCGCAGTGATCGGTGAAAGCTTCCGGGTGCCGGGTGTCGAGGAAGACGTCTACACGATGGCGGCGAACGCGGTGCTGGCGCTGATCGATCGCAATGCTGTCGACCCGGCGAAGATCGGCTATCTGGCGCTGGGCACCGAGTCCAGCGTCGACAACGCCACCGGTGCGGTGATCGTCCGTGGTCTCGTCGATCGCGCACTGGCCGCCACTGGCCGGCCGCGCATCGCCCGCGACTGCGAGGTGCCGGAGTTCAAGCAGGCCTGCCTGGCCGGTGTCTATGGCCTGAAGGGCGCGGTGCGCTATCTGGCCCACGATGGCGCCGAGCGTCAGGCCGTGGTCGTGGCTGCCGACATCGCCGAATACGAGCGCGGCTCCTCCGGCGAACCGACGCAGGGCGCCGGTGCCGTCGCCATGCTGTTGGAGCGCGATCCGAAGATCGTCGCCCTCGATCTGCGCAACGGCGGCAGCGCCTCGACGTTCCGCGGCCTCGACTTCCGCAAGCCGTTCCAGCGCTATGCCGGCCAGACCACCAGCGTCAGCGGTCGCCTGTCCGATTTCCCGGTGTTCAACGGCAAGTTCTCGACCGCCTGCTATGTCGACGAAACCCTGTCGGCAATCGACCAGCTGCTGGCCAAGCGCGGCGGCGCCCACGGCCGCTATTTCCGCGAGCTGGAAGCGGTGTTCATGCATCGCCCGTATCACAAGATGCCGGTCACGGCCTGGGCGCTCGGCTACCTGTTCGCGCTCGGCGCCGACGGTGCGCTCGGTGCCGATGAGCTGAACGGCTACTGCGTGGCGTCCGGCGTCGATCCGGTGCAGCTCGCGGCCGAGATGGCAGCGGTGACCACCCGCGCCTTCGAGCCGGACTTCGACGGCACCGTCGCCGAACCGTATCCGCTGACTGCCGGGCTGATGAAAGCCTTCCGCGAGACCGACACCTACAAGCGCGTGGTCGACGACAAGATGCGTCTCGGCGCCAAGCCGATGATGGCGATGGGCAACCTGTATTCGGCCGCACTCCCGGGCTGGCTTGCTGCAGGCCTCGAAGAAGCTGCGAAAGCCGGCCGCGATCTCGCCGGCCGCGAAATCCTGCTGATCGGCTACGGCAGCGGCGACGCCTCCGAAGCGATTCCCGCGCGCATCGTGCCGGGCTGGCAGGACGCCGCAAGCCGCATCCATCTGGCCGGCGCGCTCGATGGCGCCGTCGCGCTGAACGCCGAGCAGTACGCGGCGCTGCACGAAGGCCGCCCGGCACCGGGCATTGCACCTGCCTGCCGCGGCATCCGCATCAATCGCATCGGCGATCGCCGTACCGGCGCGCTGCAGGATTTCGGGATCGCCTACTACGACCTGGGCGTCTAGCGTTGATTTTTTGTCAACGCCGTCATGCAACTGTCACAAAAGTCGCAAACACTATGCCTGACGGGTGCTTTGGCAAGCTTTGACCGGTTTCAGTGCAACGAAACTGTCAAGCAACGCCAGTACGCTCTAAGTAGCTGACATTACGGTCGGTTTTCGGGCCGAACCCTTCAGGAGAAATTCGTGAGTCTCATCAACAAAGTTGCGCTGCGTACTTTCGTGCTTGGCGCCGCTGTCACCTTCATCGCGCCGATGGCGCTGGCTGCCGATATCTCCGGCGCCGGATCAACCTTTTTCTATCCGATCGCCTCGAAGTGGGCGGATACCTACAAGAAAGACACCGACATCGGCCTCAACTATCAGTCGATCGGTTCGGGCGGCGGCATCAAGCAGATCAAGGCCAAGACCGTCACCTTCGGCGCTTCCGACAAGCCGCTGAAAATCGAAGAACTCAACGAAGCCGGCCTGACGCAGTTCCCGGCCGTGATGGGCGGTGTTGTGCCGGTCATCAATGTCGAAGGAATCAATCCTGGCGACCTGGTGCTGAGTTCCGACCTCATTTCGCGCATCTTCCTTGGCCAGATCACCGCCTGGGACGACAAGGCGATCGTCGCGCTGAATCCGTCGGCCAAGCTGCCGAAGACCAAGATCGCCGTGGTCCATCGTTCGGATGGTTCGGGCACGACCTTCCTGTTTACCGACTACCTCGCGAAGACCAATTCGGAATGGCGCGAAGCCGTCGGTGCCAATTCCGCCGTCGAGTGGCCGACCGGTATCGGCGCCAAGGGCAATGAAGGCGTTGCCGGCGTGGTCAAGCAGACCAAGGGCTCGATCGGTTACATCGAGTACGCCTACGCCAAGCAGAACAAGCTGACCTACACCAAGATGATCAACAAGAGCGGCGGCACCGTCGCTCCGGAAGCCGACACCT
>NZ_CAISIQ010000205.1 GCF_903885465.1 uncultured Nevskia sp. | reverse complement strand
CCTTGATCTTGTCGAGGAACACGCCCTTGCCGGCCGGGGTTTCGCGACCCTTCTTGATCGCCTTGTCGAGCAGGCCGGCCGAATAGGCCTTGCCCTTTTCGGCAGCTTCGATCGTCGAATCGAGCAGCACGCATTCGATGCCGACCTTGGCCGACACATATGCAATGCCGGCGCCCATCATGCCGGCGCCGAGAATGCCGAGCTTCTGCACCTTCGACTTCGGAAAGCCTTCGGGACGGCTCTTGCCCTTGTTGATGCTGTTGAGCTGGAACCAAAGGGTTCCGATCATGTTCTTGCTGACCTGCGACACCACCAGGTTCGCGAAGTAGCGCGACTCGATGCGGCAGCCGGATTCGAAGTCGACGATGCCGCCTTCGTAGACGCAGCTCATGATGTTGGTCGCCGCCGGGTAATTGCCCTGCGTCTTCGCGCCGGCCATCGACGGCGCGATCGCGAACACCTGCACCACGGCTGGGTGACGGGCATCGCCGCCCGGCCACTTGAACTTCTTGTCGTCCCAGGGCTGTACCGGCTTCGGGTTGGCGAGACACCAGCTCTTGGCCTTGGCCAGCATCTCGGCCTTGTCGGCGGCCAGCTCGTTGATGATGCCCTGCTGCTTGGCCGCTTCGACATTCAGCTCCTTGCCTTCGAGCATCAGCGGCAGCGACGCCTGGATGCCGATCATGCGCGGCAGGCGCTGGGTGCCGCCGCCGCCGGGCAGCAGGCCCAGCTTCACTTCCGGCAGACCGAACTTGGCCTTCGGATCATTGATCGCCACTCGCCAGTGACAGGCCAGCGCCACTTCCAGACCGCCGCCCAGCGCGGTGCCGTTCAGCGCCGCAACGACCGGCCGGCCGCAGAGTTCCAGACGACGCAGCATCTGCTTGAGGCGTTCGGCAACTTCGAACGCCAGCTTCGGATCGGTGATGCCGAAGACCATGTCGATATCGGCGCCGGCGAGGAACTCGCGCTTGGCCGAAGTCAGGATCACGCCGCGGATGCCAGCATCGGCTTCGATCTTGGCGATGAACTCCGCGAACGGCGCCATCAGCGCTTCGTTCAGCACGTTCATCGGCCGGTCGACCAGGTCCATCGTCAAGGTGGCGATGCCATCGGCATCGACCGTCATTTGCACTGCACTCATGTCTTGTTCTCGTATGAATTCATGAACAGCAACGTCATGGGGCACGCAAAGGCGCTAAAGACGCCAAGGAAAATCAAAAGACTTTCTTGAAAGGCTTTTCTTGGCGGCTTTGCGTCTTGGCGTGAGATTGACGTTGCTTTATCGGCTAGGAGTAGCGCCTCAGACGCGCTCGATGATCGTGGCGATGCCCATGCCGGCGCCGACGCACAGCGAGGCCAGACCGACCTGCTTGTCCTGCCGCTCCAGCTCATCGAGCAGGGTGGCGAGGATGATGCAGCCGGTGGCGCCCAGCGGATGGCCCATGGCGATCGAGCCGCCGTTGACGTTGACCTTGTCCATGTCGATGTTCAGCGCTCGCACGGCCTTCATGACCACGGCGGCGAAGGCTTCGTTGATCTCGAACAGGTCGATGTCCTTGATGCTCATGCCGGCCTTGCGCAGTGCTTTTTCAGCGGCTGGCGCGATGCCGGTCAGCATGATCGTCGGCTCCGAACCGATCACCGCCACCGAACGGATGCGTGCGCGCGGCTTCAGGCCCAGCGCCTTGCCCTTGGCTTCCGCGCCGATGAGCATCAACGCGGCGCCATCGACGATGCCCGACGAGTTGCCGGCGTGATGCACGTGATTGATCTTTTCGAGCGTCGTGTACTTGCGCAGCGCGGTCGAGTCGAAGCCCATCACACCCATCTGCTCGAAGCTGGCCTTGAGGCCGGACAGCGAGTCGGTGGTGGTCGAGCCACGCACGGTTTCGTCATGGTCGAGCACGATCATGCCGTTGAGATCGCGCACCGGCACCAGGGTCTTGGCGAAGCGGCCCGCGGCATGGGCTTTCGCGGCGAGCTGCTGCGACCGCACGGCGAAGGCATCGACATCGTGACGGCTGAAGCCTTCCAGCGACGCGATCAGATCGGCGCCGATGCCCTGCGGCGCGAAGCCGAGCTGCTCGTTGATGCGCGGGTCCATCGCCCAGGCGCCGCCGTCCGAACCCATCGGCCAGCGCGACATGCTCTCCACGCCGCCGGCAACGACCAGATCTTCCTGGCCGGACATCACCTTCATCGCCGCCAGGTTCACCGATTCCAGACCGGAAGCGCAGAAGCGGCTCTGGGTCACGCCCGGCACGTTCTCGGCCCAGCCGGAATACAGGATCGCGGTGCGGGCGATATCGGCACCCTGCTCGCCGACCGGCGTCACGCAGCCGATCACCACGTCGTCGACCTGCGAGGTGTCGAGGCTGTTGCGGTTTTCCAGCGCGTTGAACAGGTTGCCGAGCAGATGCACCGGCGTCACCTCATGCAGGCTGCCGTCCTTCTTGCCCTTGCCGCGCGGCGTGCGCACGGCATCGAAAATGAATGCTTCGTTCATGGTGATGAGTTCCGTTGGATCGTCCTGGGAGCTGCGGGCGCGCGATGTCGGGTCGGCGGTTGCGCGATTGGGTAATCGCAATTACTATTCGCTCAGTCCCAACCTTATGTATGGTGCATTTCGCCGGTGGGAACCTATGGGGCATGGACTGCACGACGGCCCCAAATGATGCGTTTGCAGCATAATCAGGCTGATGGTGCCGGTCAACCTGTCGGGATGGCCAGGCGCTTCAGGTCTAGTAAAGATCATTACTTGCAAGCACGAGGCAAACCGCTTTGAAGACCGTGGCAAGCCGAGATGACGAGATGAAAGATGCTGCCGTTACCGCCGACCGTACCCTGCTCGATCCGGATACCCGGGCGCGCATCGAACAAGCGGTGCTCGATATCTTTTCCGAGCGCGAGTTCCATCGGGTCGGCCTGATCGAGGTCGCCCGCGGCGCCAATGTCAGCCTGCAGACGATCTACAAGTACTACGGCAGCAAGGAAGCGCTGCTGTTCTCCTGCCTCGACACCTGGCTCGGCCGGCTGGCGGCGCGGATGATCGACCACCTGCAGGGTATCGAGGACTTCAAGGAGAAATTCCGCAAGGTGTTCTGGGTGACCCTGGATTTCTTCGAGAAGAACCCGAAGGTCGCCCAGCTGATCATGAGTTCGGTGTACGTCAACACCTGGCGCAAGCAGGACAACTACCAGAACCCGCTGCTGTTCGGCACCTTCATCCGTGTGCTTGGCGAAGGCCGCGCCAAGGGTGTGCTCAACGATGAAGTCGACGAAAAGATCCTGCTCGACTACATCTTCGGCGTCATCGCCCGCCTGGTGCAGATGTACATCCACCGCGGCCAGAAGGAGCCGCTGACCAAGCAGGCAAATGTCTTGTTCGACATGCTTTGGCGGGCCATCGCGAAGCCGGTGTGATACGCACCTTCCCCCGCAAGCGGGGGAAGGTGCGGGAAAGATAATCCCGCGTCACCCGTTTCAGCCATGCAGTACCGACCACAGCATGCCGACGCCGAGCACCAACAGGATTGCGCCCATCGCCCGGTCGATCCAATGCGCGCTGCGCACCAGGCGGCTGCGGATGCGCGGATGGCCAAGCGTCCAGGCGACGAAGCTGAACCAGGCGCCGGTCGCCACGATCATCCAGGCGCTCAGGCCCAGCTTCAGCCAGGTCGGTGTGTCGCCGGTGATCACCGCCGAGCAGAGCGCGACGAAGAACAGCATCGCCTTGACGTTGAGCAGATTGGTTGCCAAGCCGATGCCGAAATCGCGCTGGGCAGCCTTGCCGCTGACGGTGACCGGTGCGGCATCGGCGGCCGGCTGTGCGCGAATCGCACCCCAGCCGATCCATAGCAGCAGGCTGGCGCCGACCAGCTTCAGCACCGTCAGCAACGCCGGGAAACGCTCGATCGCCCAACCCAGGCCGAACATGCCGTAGGCGACATGGAAGCTGATGCCGGCGGCGATGCCGAGCGCCGTCAGCACCCCGGCGCGCCGGCCGTGCGCCAGCGTCTGCCGGGTGACCACGGCGAGGTCCGGCCCCGGGCTGGCGACCGCCAGCGAGTGGGCGAGGGCGATCGTCGCGAACAGTTCGGCCGGGCTCATCAAGACATCAGGCCGCGTAAGTCGCGTCGAGATACTCGAGGATTTCCTCGGATTCGAACATCGACACGCCGGTGTTCGGATCGATCAGATACGGCACCTGCACCTTGCCTTCGAGTTCCAGCAGCCGCAGGCGGTTACGGCCTTCCACCGGCAGCGTCGGGAAATACTTCGCACGGATCCATGGCGGGCCAACGTCTTCCCAGCGTGCCTTGGCGGTGCTGCGCAGCATGTAGGGCAGTTCCAGTTCGCAAAGCCGTTCGCGCACCAGGCGCGAATAGGGGCTGGATTCGAAGCTGAACAGCTCGAGCGGTTCGGCCGGTGCGCGGGAGGCCACGGCTTTCACGCCGCGCACGGTCGGCACGGCGCGGAAGCTCGAGGCGAGTGCCGATGCGACGATCGCGCCGCCGCGGCGCACGCCACGCGGCGCGCGCAACTGGCCGCCATAGGTTTCGCCGAGGTAGTCGACGATGTCGGCGGACTCCAGCATCGAGCGCCCGGTGTTCGGATCGACGAGAAACGGAAACAACGATTTGCCGCTGAGGCTCACTGCTTCCGGCCGGAAGCGCTTGCCGCCCTGTGGGCAGGGCAGGATCAGCGCATCGAGATCCATCTCGCTCAGCGCTTCGCGGACGAAGCGGCAGAACGGGCTGGCTTCATATTCGTAGAGCTTCAGCAACTGCTCGGGCTGACGCGTGGTCGGCCGGAACGACAGGCTGCCGCGCCAGCCGCGGGCGCTGGACGCGAGGACGGAACTGACCACTTTCAGCTGATGAGTGACGGACATGGAAACCCCGGAGAGAAAGATGCCGGACAGAACCCGGCCGCGAGCAGTGAACGCTCGTATTATCGCGGCAGCGGCGCTGTTCGGCGCGGAGGCGGTTCAAACCCTGCGGCGACGCGGCGCATCAGAGCGTCAATGACTACCGCAATCCTCAACCTGACGATGGAGGCCGCCTTGCCGGCCACGACGCCTGTTCCGCAAGCCGAGCCTGAGGATCACGTGCTGGCGCGCCGCGCGGCCAGCGGTGATTCGCGCGCCTTCGAGCAGCTCTATCGCCTCAATGTCGATCGCATCTACGGGCTCTGCCTGCGGCTTTGCCACGGCGATTCCTCGCGCGCCGAGCAGGCTACTCAGGACGCTTTCGTCCGCGCCTGGGAAAAGCTCTCCAGCTTCCGGGGCGAAAGCCGCTTCAGCACCTGGATGCACCGGCTGACCGTCAACGTGGTGCTCGGCGAACACCGCCTGCTGCGCCGCTGGGTGACTTTCGAGGACGAGGTGCAGTCCGGTGTCGATGGCCAGGATGGCGTCGACGGGATGGACGCCATCGAACCGCTGCGTCAGGAAGACATCGGCAGCCGCATCGATCTGGAACGGGCGCTGGCCAAGCTGCCGAAGGGGGCGAGAACGGTGCTGATGCTGCACGACATCGAGGGCTACCAGCATGACGAGATCAGTGCGCTGACCGGCATCGCGATCGGCACCT
>NZ_CAISIQ010000204.1 GCF_903885465.1 uncultured Nevskia sp. | reverse complement strand
GATGTCTCCTCCAGAAAGGCTTCGGCCTTTCTCGCACCTTGCCCCCTGAATCAGGGGGTTTTTTTTGGGCGTCGATATTTCTTATGAGTTGTTATCGAGCGCTGCCGGAGTCTGCAGCATTCAATTTTGAGATTCAAGCCCAAAAAAGCCGATAGTTTTCGAAACCGGCCGCTTTCCGAATCAGCTCCGGTACTGCACGCGGCGAATTCCGCGTTCGGTAGGCACTGCGCATGCTAATGCTGCGCCCGATCTGAGCATGCTGGCGACGCCCGCCAAACAATCTCGGATCTGGGAATTTCGATACTTGGCCACCAATCCTGTGCCCGAGACCTGCTCCGGCAGCCTAGCGCGATGCATGTGTGCAGCAGCAGACGGCAACCCCATTTTCAAAGGCTTACGATGCGCAGCCCGACTTCGCTCCTGAACCACGCGGCACCCATGAATGGCATGACCGGACACCTGATTGCTGCGCGCGGAAACCAGCCTGAAGCGGTAGCGTCATGAACGCTCCTTTGTTCAAGGTCGACCTCAATAATTGCGATCGCGAGCCGATTCACATCCTCGGCGCGATCCAGCCGTTCGGTTTCCTGATCGTGCTCTCCTCGGACTGGAACATCGTCCGGATCTCTGCCAACAGCGAGTTACTGCTCGGCCTGGCGCCGGAAGCGCTCATCGGCAGGCACATCGTCGGGGTATTCGCGGCCGAAGCGGTCCATACCATCCGCAACCGGATGTTCAATCTGGTGACCGCGGATGTCGTCGAACGCATCTTCAAGCTGCCGCTGTTCGACGATGAACGCCTGTTCGATCTGGCGATTCATATGTCGAACGGCCAGTTCATCTTCGAAGTCGAGCCCGCCAGTAGCGATTCGATCAGCCTGACCGGCACCTTGCGCAGCATGATGTCGCGTCTCGATGGTGCCCGCGGCCTGACCGATTTCTTCCGGGAAGGCGCCCGTCAGGTGCGTGTGCTCACCGGTTTCGATCGGGTCATGGTCTATCGCTTCGACGAAAGCGAATCCGGCCATGTGGTCGCCGAATCGGCGCGCAGCGGCATCGGCAGCTTTCTGGGAATGCACTATCCGGCGTCCGATATTCCAGCCCAGGCCCGGGCGCTCTATGTCCGCAACCTGTTTCGGGTGATTGCCGATGTCCGGGCGGCACCGGTGGCGATCGTTCCGCAGCTGGACGAGAACGGCGCGCCGCTCGATCTGTCACTGGCCGTCACGCGTGCCGTGTCGCCCATCCATATCGAGTATCTGACCAATATGGGCGTGGGCGCGTCACTGTCCATTTCCATCGTCATCGACGGCAAGCTGTGGGGCTTGTTCGCCTGCCATCACTACGCACCGCGCTTGCCGGGCCTTGAACGGCGCTCGCTGGCCGAGCTGTTCGGGCAGATGTTCGCGATGAAGCTGGAAAGCCGTGAACGTCAGCTGATGAGCGAGTTCCAAGCCAGGACGCGCGAAGTCTCGAGCAGCCTGCTCGGTGCGCTCGCCAGCGATTCCAAGCTGCTCGAAGATCCCGGCTGGCTCGGCGACACCCTGAACCGCGCGATCGAATCCGACGGCATGGGCGTATCGATCAATGGCCGCGTGGCACTGGCCGGCCTGGCGCCCAGCGAAGCGGAATTCGCGCAGATCATCAGGGCGCTCAATGGCGTCGCCTCCAGCAAGGTCTACGCGACCGACCGGATCGCCGATCTGCTGCCAGCGGCCGAACACTGGTCCGGCAATGCAACGGGCATGCTGTCGATGCCCATCTCGCGCTCGCCGCGAGATCACATCGTGCTGTTCCGTCAGGAAATGATCCGCACGGTGCGATGGGCAGGTGATCCGCGCAAGCCTGTCGAATACGGCCCCAATGGTCCGCGCCTGACGCCGCGCAAGAGCTTCGAGGCCTGGTCGGAACTGGTGAAGGGCCGTTCCAGACCTTTCAGTGCTCAGGAAACCAATGCGGCAGAGATGCTGCGCACGACCTTGATCGAAGTCGTGCTGCGCTTCTCCGAAGAAACCAATGCCGAGCGGCAGTTGGCGTCGAGCCGGCAGGAACTGCTGATTGCCGAACTGAATCACCGGGTGCGCAACATCCTGAGCCTGATCGGCGGCCTGGTTCGACGTACCAAGGGAAGTGCCGCGAACTTCGACGATTACGTCGAACAGATCGACAGTCGCATCAACGCCCT
>NZ_CAISIQ010000203.1 GCF_903885465.1 uncultured Nevskia sp. | reverse complement strand
TCGCCGAGGCCTCGGCCTACGCCGCAGAGGCAAGCCGGGTTGCCGAAGCCGGTGGCCAGCTGGCCGCGCCGGTACTGGACACGCCGGAAGCCGCGCTGGCCTTCGCAGTCGCCATCGCCCACACCGAGGACTACGAACGCGCGCTGAAAGCGCTCGAAGCGCTGGCGCAATCGCCACGCGACGACATCCGCCTGATCGCCCGCTACGACCTCGCCAATCTGCACATGCGGCAGGCGCGCTTGATCGGCAACGAGCAAGTGGCCAAGGGCCGTACCCTGGTCGAACTCGGCAAGCAGTCCTACCGCCGCGTGCTCGACGAAGACCCGCTGCACTGGGAAGCGCGCTACAACCTTGAACGCGCCCTGTGGCTGGAGCCGGAAGCGGACGACGGCAATGTCGACGCCACGCCGCCACCCTCGGTCGAACGCCCGAACGGCGACAAGCCCGAGCTGCCGTGAGGCCCGGCTTCGGTGGCTATCTGCGGAACGCGCTGCGCGGCGGTGGCTGGCTGCTGCTGCCGGTGTTCGTGCTGCTGGCGACAGCAGCCTGGTTGCCGAAGCTGCCGGTGACCCGCGATGCCTATGATCACCTGGTGATCTTCGACGTCTCGCAGAGCATGAACGTCGAGGACTATCAGCTCGACGGCAAGCCGGTCAGCCGTCTCGAATTCGCCAAGCACTCGGTCGCCGAAGCACTGAAGAATCCGAAGTGCGATACCCGCATCGGCTGGGGCGTGTTCGCCGGCCGCAAGATCGTCATGCTGCTGGCGCCGGTCGAGGTCTGCCGCAATTACAGCGCACTGCTCGAAGCGCTGAGCGGCATCGACGGCCGCATGGCCTTCGAGCGGTCCAGCGAAATCCAGGAAGGCCTGCTGTGGACGATGATCAATGTCCGCGATCTGAAACCGTTGCCGACGGTGATCTTCATGACCGACGGCCAGGAAGCACCGCCGCTGCCACCGGAACGGGTGCGCAACTACGACGGCCAGATCGGCGAAGTGCGCGGCTGGGTGGTGGGCGTTGGCGGCGACGAGCCGCGGCCGATCCCGAAAACCGACACTGAAGGCGCCCGCATCGGCTACTGGCGCGGGACCGAAGTACTGCAATGGGCCGGCGCCGCATCGTCGACCGGCGGCACCAACCACGAGCATCTTTCAGAACTGCGCGAGCCCCATCTGCAGCAGCTGGCCAAGACTGTCGGCTTCGACTATCTGCGCCTGGTCGACAGTCACTCGCTGGATCAGGCGCTGCACGATCGCAAGCTGTCACATCCGGCCGAAGTCGATACCGATCTGCGCTGGATCCCCGGCGGGCTGGCGCTGCTGTTGCTGGCTGGCTGGTTCTGGCCAGATTGGCGGCCGTTCAGGCGGCCCGCTACCTAGCAGGACTGCGCTGTAGAGCGCTCTATATGAGTGCGCGCGAAGGCCAGCAGGTCGTCGTACACCTCGATGTCAGCCGCGCCATGCTTTGTTTTGGTGCGTTTTCCATTCCCGGAAAGCACCAAAACAGGGCGCGCCCCGGCTGCGCGAGCTGCTTCCAGATCGGAGCCTGAATCGCCGACGAAGGGCACGCCCTCCAGGCTGACATTCAGACGCTTGCCGAGATCCTTCAGCATGCCGGGCGCCGGCTTGCGCATGACGCTGGCCTGGTCCGGATGCTCCGGCGCGTAGAACACGCCGTCGATGCGGCCGCCGAGCTCGGCCAATGCTCGCTGCATCTTGTCGTGGATCGCGAACAGCGCATCGAAATCCAGCAGGCCGCGACCGATGCCGGACTGGTTCGACGCCACGAACACCCGAAAGCCGGCCTGACACAGCAAGGCAATGCCTTCGAGGCTGCCGGGCACCGGATGCCATTCGGCCACCGACTTGATGAAGTTCGGGGAGTCTTCGTTGATGACGCCGTCCCTGTCCAGGATCACGATTTTCATGGCGTGGATGGTAACGCCGTCCCTGGCGCGGCTGCCGCCTTGTTTACGACCGCCGGCCCGGCCATCCCTGGCCGGGCGTTCGCCCTTACCGGCGATGCGATTCAACGCATCGCCAATAAGGCCTCACCCCGGCAGACAGGAAATATCCGCAACCTCACGACACACCCGATCCAGCTGCCGCAGCAGCGCCAGCCGGTTCGCGCGCACCGCTGGATCATCGGCCATCACCATCACGCCGGTGAAGAAAGCATCGACTGGCGCCTTCAGGCTGGCGAGCTGCTTCAGGCGCTCGGCGTAATCGCTGGCCGGCGCCGCGTTGACCGCGTTCAGCGCCGCGTAAAGCTCTGATTCCGCTGCTGATTCGAACTTCGCGGCGTCGACGTCCGAGCCGCCGTCGCCAGCCTGCTTCAGCACATTGCGGACACGCTTGTGGGCAGCGGCGAGGCTGGCCGCTTCCGGCAGCGCCCAGAAGCTGTGAATCGCCCGCAGACGCGCTTCGAAATCGAGCGGCTGGGTGATGCCGAGCGCGGCGACCGCTTCGAACATTTCGACGGTCACCGGGCGGCCGTCGAACTCGCTGCCGACACGCCAGGCGCGGTGGCGTTCCTGGACGAAGGTCAGCAGTTCCTTGAGCGTGGCCTCGTCGCGCTTGCCGGCCGGGAGTTCCTGCAGCGCTCCGCTCAGCAAGTCGCGGAGATCGAGCGGCAGCTTGCCTTCGACCAGGATGCGCAGGATGCCGAGCGCGGCACGGCGGAGCGCATACGGGTCCTTGCTGGCGGTCGGCTTCTGGCCGATTGCGAAGATGCCAGCCAGGGTGTCGAGCTTGTCGGCCAGCGCGACGATCTGGCCTTCGACAGCCGACGGAATCGAGGTGCCGGCCTGCGTCGGCAGGTAATGCTCGCGAATCGCATCGGCCACTGCCTGGGATTCGCCAGCCTTGAGCGCGTAGTAGCCGCCCATCACGCCCTGCAGCTCGGGAAACTCGTAAACCATCTTGGTAACGAGGTCGAACTTGCAGCGCTTGGCAGCACGCGAGGCGCCCTCGACCTGCTCGGCATTGATCGCAGCCTTCTCCGCCAACTTCTCGGCGACCACGAACGTCGCCAGCGTATGGATGCGCTTCAGCTTGTCGGCGACGGTGCCGAGATCCTTCTGGAAGGTCGCGGAAGCCAACTTTTCCGTGTACGCCGCTTCATCGGAGAACGGCAGCTTCAGATCCTGCTGCCAGAAGAACAAGGCATCGGACAGGCGCGGCCGAACCACGCGCTCATTGCCCTGAATGACCTGGGCGACGTCCTTCGATTCTATGTTCGAGATCGTGATGAACGACGGCAGCAGCTTGCCGGCGCCATCGAACACCGTGAAGTAGCGCTGATTGGTCTCGACGGTGGCGACGATGACTTCCGGCGGCAGTTCGAGAAAGCGCTCCTCGATGCGCCCGGAAATGACCACCGGCCACTCCACCAGCGCGGTCACTTCATCGAGCAGGCTGGCGTCGATTCTGGCGATTCCGCCCAGTTTCGCGGCCTCGGTCTTGATCTGGCGCTCGATCTCAGTCTTTCTGGTCGCAACCTCAGCCCAGACCCTGGCGTTTCTGAGACTTTCGACGTAGACAGACGGATCGGCCAGCGTGATCGCAGCGGGCGCATGGAAGCGGTGGCCATAACTCAGGCGGCCAGATTCCAGGCCGAAACGGCGCAATGGAATGATATCGGTGCCGAGCAGCGCGGTCAGCCACTGCACCGGACGGACGAAGGTTTCTTCACCGGAGCCCCAGCGCATGCGCTTGGGCACCAGTTCGTCCATCGATTTCAGGGTTTCCTCGAAGATTTCCGGCAGCAACGACGCCGTTGCCTTGCCCGGCTGCAGTTTCGAGAAATGCAGCTTGCCGTTCTTCTCGCCGAGTTCCGCGAACTCGACGCCACAGGTCTTGGCAAAGCCGAGCGCCGCAGGCGTCGGTACGCCGTCCTTGGTCGCGGCGGCGACGGCCGGACCGGAGCGCTCGACCGCCTGGTCCGGCTGCTGCACGGCGACGGCATCGATCTGCACAGCGATGCGGCGTGGCGTTGCAAATGTCCGGGCGGTGCCGGTGGCGACACCGCGCTTGGACAGGCCGTTGGTGACGCCAGCGGACAGCGCTTCGGCAAGCGGCACGACATAGCGTGCCGGCAAGTCTTCACAGCCGATTTCGATCAGCAGCGGGGCAGTTGAGCTCATGTTCAGGCCGCCTTTGTCGCGCTGGCTGCATTAACCATCGGGAAACCCAGTTTTTCACGGGCAGCGTAATAGGCCTCAGCGCACAAGCGAGCCAGGGTGCGCACCCGCAGGATGTAGCCCTGACGCTCGGTAACGCTGATTGCCGAGCGCGCATCGAGCATGTTGAAGCTGTGGCTGGCCTGCAGTACGCGCTCGTAGGCCGGTAGCGGTAAATTGTTCTCGATCAGATGCTTGCACTCTGCTTCGGCAACATCGAAGCGCTTGAACAGCGCAGCGGTATCGGCATGCTCGAAGTTGTAGGCGCTCTGCTCGACTTCGTTCTGGTGATAGACATCGCCGTAGGTGACGATGCGGACGCCACCATCCTTTTCGACATGCTTGCTCCAGACCAGGTCATAAACCGATTCGACTTTCTGGATGTACATCGCCAGACGCTCGAGACCGTAGGTGATCTCGCCGGCGACCGGCCGGCATTCCAGCCCGCCAACCTGCTGAAAATACGTGAATTGCGTGACTTCCATTCCGTTCAGCCAGACTTCCCAGCCGAGGCCCCAGGCGCCCAGGGTCGGGCTTTCCCAGTTGTCTTCGACGAAGCGGATATCGTGAACCAGCGGGTCGAATCCGAGCAATTTCAGTGATTCCAGGTACAGATTCTGGATGTCCGGCGGGCTCGGCTTCATCAGCACCTGGAACTGGTAGTAGTGCTGGAGACGGTTCGGGTTCTCGCCGTAACGACCATCGGTCGGGCGGCGCGAGGGCTGCACGTAGGCGGCATTCCACGGCTCCGGGCCGATTGCGCGCAGGAAGGTCGATGGATGAAAAGTGCCGGCGCCGACCTCCATGTCCAGCGGCTGGACGATGACGCAGCCCTGCTTCGCCCAGAAGGTCTGCAAAGTGAAGATGAGGTCCTGGAAAGTCATGGTTTCTTGTGCTTCGGCGGGCTGCGGCTACGGGGTTCCGGGGATCGGACTGCGGCCGGAAGGGTCGCGAGTATAGCCAATGGCGATGGGGCTTTCGGGCTGCGTGCTACGCTCGCGGCCCGTCGCGATACGCCGAAATTCGGACTGTCGCCGAGCCGTTTCCGTTCGCCGCCGCCGCTTGCGCCGCGGGCCATCGAGGAGAGTTCCATGAAGCGGATGCTGTCGATTTCTCTGCTGATGCTGGGCTTGCTCCCGGTCGCCCGGGTTGCCGCTCAGGGGCCGGATCAATGCTTCGCCCAGGCCAAGCTGATGCCGGCCGACCAGCAGGAGCAATTTCTGAAAGCCTGCCTCGGCAGCACACCGAGCGCGCCCGCCACGGTGTCGCCCGAGCAACGCGCCAAGGTTTGTGAGTCGATCGCTGAACGCGAACATTTCTCCGGCGAGCAGAAAGCCACGTTCCTGAAGGGTTGCAAGGCCGGCTGAACGATCTTGAGCACAAGTTCGCGCCCCGTTTTGGCGCACAACCGGCTTGAACTGGCATATTTGCTGCTACACCATTCGCCGCTTCCCCAGCGCATTTCACCCTCAGGAGACCCCCATGTCGGGTAAAGACGTACTCAAGATCATCAGCGAAAAAAGCGTGAAGTTTGTCGACTTCCGGTTCTGCGATACCCGTGGCAAGGAACACCACGTTTCGGTGCCTGCCCACACGATCGACGAAGCCCTGTTTGTCGACGGCAAGATGTTCGACGGTTCGTCGATCGCCGGCTGGAAAGGCATCAACGAGTCCGACATGATCCTGATGCCGGAAGCCGGCACTGCGTTCATCGATCCGTTCTTTGAAGAAACCACGCTGGTGCTGAGCTGCGACGTGATCGAGCCGGCCACCATGCAGG
>NZ_CAISIQ010000202.1 GCF_903885465.1 uncultured Nevskia sp. | reverse complement strand
GAACGACGGCAACCGTATGTGAAGTCGACCTCCGGCCCGTTGGCGCGGCCTACCGTTCCGAAGGCTGAATCGATGCCAGGCATGGACCACTCGTCGATGCCCGGGATGGATCACTCGAAGCACGGGCAATGAGCCGAAGGAAATAAGCCATGAAGACTGTCAAAACGCTGCTTATCGTCGCCGCGCTCGGTGGCTTGGCGGGGCTCGGGGTCCTGTACTCGGGTCTGTATCCGATGGGCGCCGACGTGCCGCATAACCGCCTGACCTACTGGGCGCTGGAAACCCTGCGCGAACGCTCCATCGCCCGCGCGATCCGCACCATCGACGTCCCGCTACTCGACGATTCGGGACTGTTGCTGGCCGGTGGCGAGGACTACAACGAGATGTGTACAGATTGCCATCTGAAGCCGGGCAAGACCGAGTCCGAGTTCACTCTCGGCCTCTATCCGCAGACTCCGAACCTGGCGATGAGCGCCAAAGCGCATCACCACGCTGAGGCCAGCGAAGGCGGCGGCCATGGCGACCCGAAAACCAGCGCCGCCCGCCAGTTCTGGATCATCAAGCACGGCATCAAGGCCAGCGGCATGGCGGCGTTTGGTGCCACCCATGACGATGGGCGGATCTGGGCGATGGTCGCCTTCCTGCAGAAGCTGCCGACGCTGACGCCAGCGCAGTACCAGATCCTGACGGCGCGGAGTTCGGTCGAGCCTTCGGAAGATCCAGCCGGATCGCCGGCTGCTCACGCGGCAGAAGCATCCGGCCATGAAGGCCATAGTCACTGATCACCGGAGCCCCTCATGTCGAATCGAATTCCGTTTCTGATGCGCACCAGCTGCCTGCTCCTGGTCAGCCTGATGCTCGCGGCCTGCAAACCGGGCGCCGATCCAGTTCCCGCTGCCGCTGCCGGCCCTCTCGTCGAAGTCTGGAAAAGCCCGACCTGTTCGTGCTGCTCGAAATGGGTGGAGCACCTGAAGGCCAACGGCTTCCGGGTCGAAGTCCACAACGAAGGGCAGATGAATCCGCTGAAGGCCAAGCTCGGCATCCCGCAGGGGCTTGCGTCCTGCCATACCGCGCGAGTCGACGGCTATCTGGTTGAAGGACATGTCCCGGCATCGGACATCAAACGGCTGCTCGCTGAACGTCCTGCCGGCCTCGGCATCGCGGTGCCGGACATGCCGATCGGCTCGCCGGGTATGGAACAGGGCGATCGGCAGGACCGGTTTGATGTCGTCCTGTTTGGCGATAACGATCAGCGTCAGGTGTTCTCGACGCATGGTCCTGCCAAAGATGGCGAAGTGGCCGCGGGTTCACCAGCACTTCCATAACCGAGGGCATTCAGCCATGAGCAATTGTTGCGGTCCCTCCCGCGGAAGACCGTGGTCGCTGTACATCACAGCGGTCATCCTGTGCCTGGCGCTCGTGTTCGTCGTGGCCCAAGGGGCGCCGGTGGCAAAAGATGACTCCGCTGCACAAATAGCAGACCGATTCGCCGATGCCTTGGCCGCAGGTGATCAAGCAAGCGTCCGCGCCTTGTTATTGCCGAAGGTGCTGATCTTCGAATCGGGCGGAGCGGAAACCTCGGCGGATGAGTATGCCGGCCACCATCTGCCTGCCGACATCGCTTTCATGGCCGCCCTGAAGCGAACGGTGCTGTCCCGACAATCAGGCGGCAATGGGGATACCCGCTGGGTGGCCACGAAGTCTCGCTTGCAGGGCCGATACAAGGACCGCGACATCGACCTGGATTCCACCGAGTCGCTGGTCTTGCAGCGTGGCGACCTTGGCTGGCGGATCGCTCACGTTCATTGGTCGTCTTCGCCGCATTCGCCGCATTCGCCGCATTCGCCGCATTCGCCGATCAAACCATAACGAGACTCGTCACCAAGCTCCAGGTGATCAGCAGTTACTTGCCTTGCATCTCCTTTGCCCTCATGGCGTGGAATTCGGTGAACTTGTCGGCGTCGCTTGCCAGTTTTTCGGCATCCTTGATGTAGGTTTCGCAATGCTGCCGCATGGTCTTGACCCAAGGGTTTTCGCTCCCTTTCGGCCCACCGACAGCGCCCTTCTTGTAGTCGGCCAGCATGCTGCGGTGCATTTCGGCATCTTGCCGGTAAGCCGAGGCTTTCTGTTTGTAGCTGTCTGACATCGCCAGATGCTCGTCCGCAGTCTTCGGCATCATCATCATCATGCTCGCCGTATGGTCTTTCATCGCAGGGTCCGCAGCATGGGCAGCCTGCGGCGCGATGAACATCGTGCAAGCCAGAAGCCCGAAGCCGAGGAGCGTGTCGTTGATTCTTTTCATGATCTCTATCCTTGGTTGACCGACTTCTAAACGTCGCCAGCAATTGAAAATCACTGGGCGTGTCGGTCGGAAAAATATGAGTGTTCTGCAGTATTGCTGATGGACGCGGGGTGGTCTGTTGGTTAGCGCACGAATGACGGATAGAACAACGCTTACCATGCAGCTCGTGAATCTTGTTTCGGTTTTGACCCTTGCGAATCCGTAACGCTGTCGGTCAGGCCCGCGAATCGCCTGAAATTGGGCAATCGGCCCAGCTTTGACCTAGGTCAAAGCTGGCGCGGCTGTCGGCTTTTACAGTGCCGTGACAGTCCCGCCAACCTACGGAGTTTCACCATGAAACGATTAGCAAACTGTCTCATCGCGCTTTCCTTTCTCGGCCTGACATTGGCCGGAACCGTATCCGCCGAAGACGCGGCTCCTCCCGCAGAGGCCAAGCCCGAAGTCCATATGCTGATGGACCACTCGCCGGCTGACGGCAAGGCGATGCGCACGATGAAGGACAAGAAGATCAAGACCCATGTTGCCGGCGAAGAGCCGACGCCGGATACGTCGAACAAAGGCAAAGTCTTCAACAAGATGGACCATTCCGCCGCCGACGGTAAGGCGATGCGAACGATGAAGGACCGCAAGGTCGAGACGTACACGGCGGGTGAAACTTCGGCACCCACCGGTCCTCAACCGTGTGAGACGCACCTCATGATGGATCATTCCGCAGCCGACGGAAAAGCCATGCGCAACATGAAGGAAAAGGAACCGCGGAAGCATCAGAGCGGCGACTGCGCTCCGAAGGACGAGCACGCTGCTGAAGCACCCGCGAAGAAATAGTGTGTCGACTTGCGGCAGCCGCTTTCACAACGATGCTGCTGCCGACTCACAAGCGAATGGCCAAGGGTTCTCCATGGCGGGGCGTTCGTCGGAGCAAGCGATCAGATTGGTCCTGATCTCCGGCGCTCGCCCTTGTCGACCACGATTCCCGGCATGGGCAGCCACGATGATCATGGTGCTACTCATCGCCATCCTGATGCCTCTGCCGACTGCGTTTGCCCAATCGACGCCGATGGAGAACGAGCGGCAGTCCGTGACCACCGTCAGTTCCTCACGGAACTCGAGCCTCGCTCAGGGGATTGCGCAATTCAGATCCCGGCTCGTATCGATCCAGGCTGCATTCGAAACAGGGCCTCAATACTGGAGTTTCAATACCGGAGCATCACCGGTCGTCGTGGCTGCGACTGATGCAACGCCGACACGCGTTGGGGCCACTCCGCCGGCGATGACCGCCAAGGTGATGCCGGCAGCAGGCTGTTGCAGCGGAATGATGGGGAAGATGAGCGTGTCGGGGGCGACGCCGCCGACGATCAAATCTGACCTGCCGGGCTTTCCTGGTGTTTCGCACCTTTACCACGTCGGGGCGACCGGCTTTTTCCTCGACTACTCCACGGCGCTCAAGCTGAGCACCGACCAAGCTGTCGCGCTCAACCAAATCATGGAGACGTCGATGGCGGCAACTGCGGTCGCGCAGCGCAAGATCGAACAGGCGGAACAGGATCTGTGGATGCTCACGGCTTCCGACCAGCCCGATTCGATGGCGCTCGGCACCAAAGTGCGCGACATCGAAAAATTGAGAGGCGATCAACGAATCGCGTTCATCCGAGCCGTTGGGGAGGCAGCTCGCATTCTGACCGACGCTCAGCGGAACGCACTGCTGGGGTCTGCCACCCCAGCGGCGGCAGCCGTGTCCGGGACGCCCCCAATGGCCAACGATCCGATGGACAACATGGGCAGCGGAAGCGACACAAAGCGCAAGGTCACCCACGGAACGAGCGCCAAGTGAACGGACCCGCGCTCATCGGCAGCATCATGGTGACGCTGGCGATCATCGCGATTCCCGCACGCGCACTGACGGCTGACGAGCACGCGAGCCATCATCCCGGCGCGGCCCCCGCAGACGCACCCGCCGTACCGGCGATGGCCGATGGCGCACCGATGGCTGCCACGGCTGGTCAAGCTGCAGCAACGGGGATGGCACCCAATGCACCCATGGCGGCGCCCGCATCGGCATCCGGCGCGCCGGCCGCACCAGCAATGGCTGGGGGCATGGGCGGAATGATGGACATGATGAGCCAGATGATGGCACCGGCCACCCCGGGGGCCACGGGCGGGATGGCCGGGATGGCAGCACCCGCGGCTGCCGGTGGATGCATGGGCGCGGGCTGCGGAGCTGCCGCCAAGACGCCCATCTACCCTTCGCTGATGACGCTGCCTGCGCTCACACCTGAGAAGCGCGCCGAGATCGACGCGCTGGCGAGCCAGCAACTCGAGGAAGGCATGGCGCGGCTCGCCGCCGGTGCCGAGTCACTTGAGCAGGCAGCGCAAGTGGGCGACAACAGCGCCATGCAGCAGTCG
>NZ_CAISIQ010000201.1 GCF_903885465.1 uncultured Nevskia sp. | reverse complement strand
GCATGGGCAGCGGGCTGAGCTGGAACACCAGCGCGCCGAGCTTGCTGCCCAGGCCGGCCAGTGCCGGGTCGAGGAAGTCGCGCAGGGCGCGGTCCGGATCGAGGAAGTTCAGGTTCGCGGTCATCCCACGGCCGGTCTCGTCGCGGATCAATGCGTCGCTGACCAGGCTCGGTGCCTTCACGACGAAGCGGAAGTCCGGCGGCACCTGCGCCGCATAGGCCGCGTACTGCGCGACGGACAGCGGCCGGTAGAACGCGCGGTCAAGGCTCACGGTCCGCAGCAGCGGATGCGCGGCATACGCGGGCAGCCCCTGCTTCGACAGCCGCGCTTCGGCGTAGTCCTCGGCCCAGACCAGACCCTGCCAGCCCGGGAAGTTCCAGGACGAGGTGCCGAGCCGCAGCGTTTGCGGCAGCGCTGCCGCGAGCTCGCGCAGTGGTGCCTCGACAGCCACCGCACGCGGCAGCGTGTCGCCACGGCTGCGCGGACGCGGCGACGTCGGGGCGGGCTCCTCCGGAAGCTCGAACAGGCTGTCTTGCATCAGCGAAGCCTACGGCAGCGGAAGGTTCGAGTTCGAGCGCAAGCATCGGACTGCGCGAATGGCAGCGGATCGCGATGCTGCGACTTCTTCTTCACGGAGCCATCGCATGCATCTCGATCACGACTGGACTGCGCACGCCAGCAGCCTGCAAGCCGACGGCTACGCCTTGCTGCCGGGCCTGCTGGATGAGGCGGAATGCCGCAGCCTCGCTGCCAGCTATGAGGACCGCGCGCGCTTCCGCAGCCATGTGGTCATGCAGCGCCATGGCTTCGGGCAGGGCGAATACCGCTATTTCGACTATCCGCTGCCAGACCCGGTCGCCGAGCTGCGGCGCGCGCTGTATCCGCCGCTGGCCGCCGTCGCAAACCAGTGGCAGGCGCTGCTCGGGCTGCCCGCGCGCTTTCCGGAAGCGCATGCCGACTACCTCGCGCAATGCCATGCGCGCGGGACATGCCGGCCGACGCCACTGCTGCTGCAGTACGGCCCCGGCGACTACAACTGCCTGCATCAGGATCGGTATGGCGACGAGGTGTTTCCACTGCAGATTGCCGTGCTGCTGTCCGCGCCCGGCCGCGATTTCACCGGTGGCGAGTTCGTGCTGAGCGAGCAGCGACCGCGCCGGCAATCGCGTGTGGAAGTCGTGCCGCTGCAGCAGGGGGATGCGGTCGCGTTCGCGGTGCATCAGCGCCCGGTCGCCGGCCAGCGCGGTGTGCATCGCGTGAACCTGCGCCATGGCGTCAGCCGGCTGCGCGAAGGGCAGCGCCACACGCTTGGAGTCATCTTCCACGACGCGCGTTGACCGGGGGCCGGGTGCGGCAGCCGGTACAATCGGCGTCCCACCTTTCCGTCCTTCCCGAAGCACCATGCCTGCTTTCCTGCGTCTCGGCGTCAACGTCGATCACATCGCCACGCTGCGTCAGGCGCGCGGCACGCCGTATCCCGACCCGGTCGAGGGCGCGCTGCTGGCCGCTGCGGCCGGGGCCGACAGCATCACGATCCATCTGCGCGAGGATCGCCGCCACATCCAGGATCACGACCTGTTCCGGCTGCTGCCCGTCTGCCCGGTGCCCGTGAACCTCGAGATGGCCGTCACGCCGGCCATGGTCGAGATCGGCGTGGAGGCGCGGCCGAAATACATCTGCCTCGTGCCGGAACGGCGCGAGGAGCGCACCACCGAAGGCGGGCTCGATGTCGCCGGCAATCTCGCCGCCGTGACCGAGGCCTGCCAGCGGCTGGCGGCGGCCGGTTCCGAGGTCTCGCTGTTCATCGCCGCCGATGCCGAGCAGCTCGCGGCCGCGAAGGCCAGCGGCGCGCCGAATCTCGAGATCCACACCGGCGGCTATGCCGATGCCGAGCCGGGTCCGGCGCGCGAGGCCGAGCTGGCGCGCATCACCGCGTTTGCGCGCGAGGCGCGGGCGCTGGGCTTCAACGTGCACGCCGGGCACGGCCTGAATACCGAGAATGTCGCGCCGATCGCGCGCATTCCCGAGATCGTCGAACTCAATATCGGCCATGCGCTGATCGCGCGCGCGGTATTCGTTGGCCTGCCGGCCGCGATTGCCGAGCTGCGGCTGGCGATGGCGAGAAGCAGTGTTTAGTGGCCTGTGGTCAGTGGCTGGCAAGATCAACGGCGGTCTGTCCTGCTGGGGTGGCTGCGTGTCACTAGCCACCAGCCACTAGCCACTGCCTCAATGATCTACGGCATCGGCACCGATCTGCTGCGCATCGCGCGTTGCGAGGAGCTGTACGCACGCCAGGGCGAGCGGGCGCTGAGCAAGCTGTTGATGCCGGAGGAACGCGCAGCTGTGCCAGCAGCGAAAAGCATCGGCTACGCGATTGCCCGCGGGTTTGCCGCGAAGGAGGCCTTCGTCAAGGCGCTCGGCACCGGCTTCCACGGCGTCAGCTATCAGGATGTCGGCGCGCTGCGCGAGGCGAAGCAGCGGCCGCGGCTGATCTTCAGCGCTGCCATGCAGGCGCGGCTCGAAGCGCTCGGCATCAGCGAGGCTCACCTGTCGTTCACCGACGAGGCCGGGATGATCATTGCCTTCGTGGTGCTCGAATGCGGCGACGGTTCGCCTGCGTCCCGTAAAATGCCGGGATGAAACCGATCACGCTCCCCGACACCATCGGCAATACGCCGCTGGTGCAAATCACCCGTCTGCCCGGCATCGGCAACAACCGTCTGTTCCTGAAGCTGGAAGGCAATAACCCGGCCGGCTCGGTCAAGGATCGCCCGGCGTATTCGATGATCCGCCGCGCCGAAGAGCGGGGCGAGATCAAGCCCGGCGATACCTTGATCGAAGCGACGTCCGGCAACACCGGGATTGCTCTCGCGATGGCCGCGGCGATGCGTGGCTTCCGCATGGTGCTGATCATGCCGGCGCATTTGTCGGTGGAGCGCCGCGCGGTGATGAAGGCCTTCGGTGCCGAGCTGATCCTGGTCTCCAAGGAAGAGGGCATGGAAGGCGCGCGCGATCTCGCCGAACAGATGGAAAAGGACGGCAAGGGCAAGGTGCTGAACCAGTTCGGCAATCCGGACAATCCGCGCGCCCACTACGAAGGCACGGCGCCGGAAATCTGGACCGCGCTGAACGGCGAGCTGAGCCATTTCGTCGCGACGATGGGCACCACCGGCACGATCATGGGTTGCTCGCGTTATCTGAAGGAGCAGAACCCGGCGGTGCAGGTGGTTGGCGTGCAGCCAGATGGCGAGTCGTCGATCCCCGGCATCCGCAAATGGCCCGAGGCTTATCTGCCGACGATCTTTGATCGCTCCCGCGTCGACCGCGTGGTCGAAGTCTCGACGAGCCAAGCCGAGGACACGATGCGCGATCTCGCGAAGATCGAAGGCGTGTTCTGCGGCCCGTCGTCCGGCGGCTCGGTATGGACGGCACTGCAGCTGTGCAAGGAACTCGATGGCGCCACGATCGCCGCGATCATCTGCGACCGTGGCGATCGCTACATCTCGACCGGTGTCTTCCCCGAGTGAGCCGCACCAAACGGAAGCCGCCGCCGGATACCGAGTTCAGCGCCGAGGTCACCGATCTCGATCACGATGGCCGCGGCGTTGCCCGCATCAACGGCAAGGTCACCTTCATCTTCGGCGCGCTGCCCGGCGAAACGGTGCGCTACAAGCTGCTGCGCGTCACTCGCACGCTCGATGAGGCGGAAGTCACGGCGATCGACGTCGCTTCGCCGGATCGGGTCACGCCAGGCTGTGCGCACTTCGGGCTTTGCGGCGGCTGCTCGCTGCAGCATCTGGCGCCTGCCGCGCAGATCGCCTTCAAGCAGCAGGCGATGCTGGAAGCGCTGCGCCGGATCGGCGGCGTGGTGCCGGAAACCATCGCCGATGCGGTGACCGGCCCGGTCTGGACCTATCGCCGCCGCGCACGCATGGGCGTGAAGCTGGTGCCGAAGAAGGGCGGGGTGCTGATCGGCTTCCGCGAGCGCGATGCCAATGCGCTGGCGGTGCTCAACCGCTGCGAGGTCGTCGATCCGCGGCTGGGCCTGAAGCTGCGCCTGCTCGGCGCGCTGTTCGACGGCTTGAGCATCGCTGGCCAGATTCCGCAGATCGAGGTCTCGGCGGCGGCGCATGTCGCCGTGACCATCCGCGTGCTGGCGCCGCCCAGCGATGACGACCGCGCCAAGCTGCTGGCCTTCGCCGCCGAGCACGATTACGACTTCTATCTGCAGAGTGGCGGTCCGGATACTTTGGTGCCGCTGAGCGCGGCGCGGCCGCTGGACTACTCGCCGGATGGCAGCGCGCTGCGCCTGGCGTTTCAGCCGGCCGATTTCATCCAGATCAATTCCGATGTCAGCCAGCGCATGGTCGTGCAGGCGCTGGACTGGCTGGGTGTCGAACCGGGCAATGAAGTGCTGGAACTGTTCGCCGGCCTCGGCAACTTCACCTTGCCGCTGGCGGCGCGCGGCGCCAAGGTCACGGCGGTGGAAGGCGAGACCGGGCTGGTCACGCGAGGCAAGGCCAACCTTCAGACCAATGGCTACGACGGCCGCTTTCTGAAGGCCGATCTGTTCAAGCCGGATCCGAAAGCCGAATGGCTGAAACATCGCTACGATCTGGCGCTGATCGATCCGCCGCGCTCCGGCGCCAAGGAAATCCTGCCGATGCTGGCGGCGACCAGGGCGCAGCGCATCGTCTATGTGTCCTGTCATCCGGGCACTCTGGCGCGCGATGCCGGCGAGTTGGTCAACACCTACGGCTACCGCCTGACGCGAGCCGGGGTGCTGGACATGTTTCCGCATACGACGCATGTCGAGTCGATGGCGCTGTTCGAACGGACGTCGTAGGTCGGGCCTTGCCCGACGACACGGCCGGATCACGTCGGGCGAGGCCCGACCTACAAACTGATCACTAACCACTCATCACTGCTTCCAAACATGGCCATTGAAATCGAACGCAAGTTTCTGGTGGTCGGCGATGACTGGCGCACACAGGCCACGCGCCGCGTGCCGATGCGGCAGGGCTATCTGACCGAGGACAACGGCAAGAGCTCGATCCGGGTGCGTCTGCAGGGCATCGAAGCGCGGCTGAACATCAAGGCTGCGGTCGTCGGCCGTGCCCGTGCCGAGTACGACTACCCGGTGCCGGTCCATGACGCCCACGAGATTCTCGACACGCTGTGCGTCGGCCTGGTCGACAAGGTTCGTCATTACATCGACGTCGTGAGCCCGGATGGCGGCGCGCTGACCTGGGAGATCGACGAATTCGCCGGTGCCAATGTCGGTCTGGTGGTCGCTGAAATCGAACTGCGTCACAACGACCAGCGCTTTGACACGCCCGCCTGGCTGGGCGCGGAAGTCACCGAGGATCGCCGCTATTACAATCACAGCCTCGCGCTGCACCCGTGGCGCGACTGGCCCGAGAACGAAGTTGCCCACGCGCCAGGGAATTAGCCTGCTGATCCGTCTGCGTCGATCGCTCCGCCGTTCCGCGTCCCACCGCTGCAGCAACCACCGCGAGCCCGCATGCCCTCTGGTTTAATCATGGGACCGATCATGGCCGACGTCGCCGGCCTGAGCCTGACCGCCGAAGACCGCGAGGTGCTTGCGCATCCGCTGGTCGGCGGCGTGATCCTGTTCGCCCGCAACTACTCGGATCCCGAGCAATTGCGCGCGCTGTGCAACGACCTGCTGGCGATCAAGACGCCACGGCTGCTGATCGCCGTCGATCACGAAGGCGGCCGGGTGCAGCGTTTCCGGGTCGGCTTCACGCGCATTCCGGCGATGGGCACCTTGACGCGGCTGCACGAGGAATCGCCGCCGCGCGCGCTGG
>NZ_CAISIQ010000200.1 GCF_903885465.1 uncultured Nevskia sp. | reverse complement strand
TGAGACTGACCGGAAGCTGAAGGATCGGCGCAAGCCGAATCCTTCAGCCACAAAAAAGGCGGCGCTGCGAGGCGCCGCCTTTTTTGTTGTCTGACGCTCTGCTCATCGTCGATGAGCAGAGCGGCGCAGCGGATGGATCAGACCGCGTCCGGCCCGGTTTCGCCGGTGCGGATGCGCAGCACCTGCTCGAGTTCGGTGACGAAGATCTTGCCGTCGCCGATCTTGCCGGTATGCGCGGCCTTGGTGATTGCGTCGATCGTCGGCTCGACGAGTTCGTCGCGCACTGCCACTTCCAGCTTCAGCTTGGGCAGGAAGTCGACCACGTACTCGGCACCGCGATACAGCTCGGTATGACCCTTCTGACGGCCGAAACCCTTGACCTCGGTCACGGTGATGCCGCTCACACCGATGTTCGCGAGCGCTTCGCGGACTTCGTCCAGCTTGAACGGCTTGATGATTCCAGTGATCAACTTCATGGCGGGCTAGGGACTCGGGTTCGTGCGCGGGATACCTGCACGGTAACGGTCTGAACCTGTTGGTTCAAGCGGCGCGCGCATCGCGATCGAATCGAAGCCTGCCGATCGAGCACTGGCAGGGCAGATCGATCAAATTTTGTTGTCTTCAAGGGTCGACGGCGATTGTCAACATTAGTTGACTTATGTACTGTCAATCAATGAATGCGCCCCATCATTTCCAGCTTCCGTCGGGCTACGACGATCGTCCGCACGCCGTCGTCATCGGCAGCGGTTTCGGCGGGCTGGCTGCGGCGGTGCGGCTCGGAGCGCGTGGCTACCGGGTGACGGTGCTGGAAAAGCTCGATGCTCCCGGCGGCCGCGCCTACGTCTACCGGCAGGACGGCTATACCTTCGATGCCGGCCCGACGATCGTCACCGCACCCTTCCTGTTCGAGGAACTGTGGGCGCTGTGCGGCAAGCGGCTGGCTGATGACGTGGAACTGCGCCCGGTATCGCCGTTCTATCGCATCCGTTTTGCCGACGGCGAAGTGTTCGATTACAGCGGCGACGCCGAAGCCATGCGCCGCGAAATCGCCCGCTTCTCGCCGGCTGACGTTGCCGGCTACGAGCGCTACATGCAGATGAGCGAAGCGATCTTCAAGGTCGGCTTCGAGGAGCTCGGTCATGTGCCCTTCGATTCGATCCTCGACATGCTCAAGGTCGCGCCCGACCTGATGAAGCTGGCCAGCTATCGCACCGTCTATGGGCTGGTATCGCAGTACATCCAGGATGAGCGTCTGCGCACGGTGCTGAGCTTTCATCCGCTGCTGGTCGGCGGCAATCCGTTCTCGACCACCTCGGTCTACTGCCTGATCGCGCATCTCGAACGCAAATGGGGTGTGCACTTCGCGATGGGCGGCACCGGCCGTCTGGTCACCGGCCTGGTCGGCCTGATCGAAGGGCAGGGCGGTGTGGTGCACTGCAACCGGGAAGTCGCCGAGATCACGCTCGATGGCCGTCGCGCGACCGGCGTACGGCTGGTCGATGGCGAAACGATGGCCGCCGATATCGTCGTCTCCAACGCCGACGCCGCCTGGACCTACCGCAACCTGCTGCCGACCGCGTCGCGCAAGCGCTGGAGCGACGCCAAGCTCAAGCGCGCGCGCTATTCGATGGGCCTGTTCGTCTGGTACTTCGGCACTCGCCGTCAGTACCCGGAAGTGGAACACCACACGATCCTGCTGGGGCCGCGCTACAAGGAACTGCTGACCGACATCTTCGACCGCAAGATCCTCGCTGACGATTTCAGCCTCTACCTGCATCGGCCAACCGCGACCGACCCTTCGCTGGCACCCGCCGGCTGCGATGCCTTCTATGTGCTGTCGCCAGTGCCGCATCTGGCCAGCGGAACCGATTGGGCGAAGGAAGCCGAGCGCTATCGGAAGTCGATCGAAAAGCTGTTGTCGGCGACCTTGCTGCCGGGGCTGGAAAACGAGATCGCGAGCTCGCACCTGCTGACGCCGCAGGATTTCCAGGATCGCCTCAACTCGGTCAATGGCGCGGCCTTCAGCCTGGAACCGATCCTCACCCAGAGCGCCTGGTTCCGGCCGCACAACCGCAGCGAGGATGTCGACAATCTCTATCTCGTCGGCGCTGGCACGCACCCGGGCGCCGGCCTGCCGGGCGTGCTGTCCTCGGCGCGCGTGCTCGATACCGTGGTCCCCAACGCGGAGACGTTTGCGCATGCCCACGCCTGAGTCTCGCGATATCGCAGCCGCTGATCTCGCCGCTTGCCGGCGCTTGCTGCGCGCGGGTTCGAAATCGTTCTACGCGGCGTCGCTGCTGCTGCCGAAAGCGGTGCGCGATCCGGCTTGCGCGCTGTACGCGTTCTGTCGCTTGGCCGATGACGCGGTCGATATCGATGGCGGCGGTCAGCATGCCGTCGTCCGGCTGCGCGAGCGGCTCGATCGCGTCTACGCCGGTGTGCCACATGCCATCGCCGCGGATCGCGCACTGGCGCGGATCGTCGTCAGCCATGCGCTGCCGCGCACCTTGCTCGATGCGTTGATCGAAGGCTTCGAATGGGATTCCAGCGCTCGCCGCTATGAAAGCCTTGGCGAGCTGCACGCCTACGCCGCGCGAGTGGCCGGCGCGGTCGGCGCGATGATGGCCTTGCTGATGGGCGTGCGTGCGCCGGAAGCAATCGCCCGCGCCTGCGATCTCGGCGTGGCGATGCAGCTGACCAATATCGCCCGCGATGTCGGCGAGGACGCCCGCAACGGCCGGCTGTACTTGCCACGCGCCTGGTTGCGCGAGGCCGGTATCGATGCCGACCTCTGGCTGACGGCACCCGTGTTCGATGCCCGGCTGGCCTCGGTCATCGAGCGTCTGCTGGTGGAGGCTGATCGGCTTTATGCCCGGGTCGATTCCGGCATCGCCCGATTGCCGTCCGGCTGCCGTCCGGGCATCAATGCCGCGCGCCTGCTGTATGCCGAGATCGGCCAGGAACTGCGTCGCCGCGGTGGCGATTCGGTCAGCCAGCGCGCCGTGGTACCGGGCAGCCGCAAGCTGGCGCTGCTGATGCAGGCCTACGCCGGGCCGCTCGATGTTCGTGCCGGTGCCGCCGAACCAGCGATTCCCGAAACCTGTTTCCTGATCGACGCCGTTGCCGCCGCCGCGCTGCCCGATCTGACGGCCGACCCCATTCAGGCCCTGCCGTGGTGGCGCTTCCGTGCGCGTGCACTCTGGGTGCTGGATCTGTTCGAACGGCTGGAGCGTCAGGAGCGGCAGTCGCAGGCGCTGCGACGTCGCGCAAGCCCGTCGTGGACCGAAGCCGAGCTGAGTTTGAGCCGCAGCGAGGCCTGAACAGTCGATGAAGATCGACTGGCTCGCGGTGCTCGATCTGGGGCTCGCATTTGGCGCGATCCTGGCTTTTCTGCTCTGGGAATTATGGTCGCTGCGACGTGCGCAGCGACGTGATCGCGAAACAGAACGGCAGCGCGATCAGCAACGCTGAACTGTTCTCAGTGCCCGGCGCGCGGCATCCGGAACGGCAGCATCCATTGCACCACCGGTTGCCTGAAGCGATCGAGATCCAGACTTTCATGGACGCCGGTGGTTGGTTCGCCGCATAGCGTCGTCGACAACAGTGAGCGCGCGTAGAACGGCGTGTCTTCGAGCGTCTGCACGATCGCCGCAGCGCCGTCTTCTCCGCGTGAGGCCCGATCGATTCGCCAGCCGGTTTTCGGCAACACCACGGCAGGCGGCGGTTCGAAGCGCGAGACCTCGCCGTGACCATCGAAACGCAACGCCAGGTTCAATGCCGAGCCGTCGCGGCGGGCGACGTCGTAGAGCACGGCCGAGCCCTCCCGCAATGGGTTGCGCGACCAATGCCAGGAACGAAACGCGTCCTCGATCGGCGTACCGCCGGCGTTGCCATCGAGATAAGCCTCGCCGGACCAGGACAGCTTCGGCGAGTCGAGCTCGACCTCGATGCGGGCGCTGGGCGCGATCGGCGTCCAGACGTGCTGACCCGCCTCGGCGAGGGTTTCGACATGTGTGCTCAAGGCGCGTGGATGTAGCCGCAAGCGACCGCGTATCCGCGATGGCCAGGGCACGGTGCGTTCGTCGAGATCAACGATCAGGCTCTGGCCGTTCCAGCGCAGTTCGCTGCGACCGATCGCCAGCGTGTCCGGCGTGCGCAGCACGCTGCCGCGGCGGCGCTCGGTCATCGCCCAGCGATGGCCGCTCTTGCCGTACAGCGCGATGTTGATGGCGCTGTGGTCCAGCGGTTCGCTGCTGCCGCGACGACGCGCGCGCTTGTAGTACGGCGAGAACACGCTGCCGATGAAGGCGATCAGGGTGAGGGCGTGTTCGCCGTCGTCGCTGAGTCCATCGAGATACCACCAGCGATAGCCACCGGAAACCACGGCTGTGTCGAAGCGAAATCCGCCATCAGGCTGGCCGCCGCGAGTCGCCCGGAAATCGCCGCCATCGGCACGCCCGGCCCCGGGTGCGTGCTGCCCCCGGCCAGGTACAGGCCGGGCATGCGGCTGCGCGAACCCGGCCGCTGGAACGAGGCCATCCAGCCGTGTGAAGCCGGGCCGTACAGCGCCCCGCCAGTCCCCGGAAACAGACGGTGAAAGTCCTGCGGCGCGGTCAGCACCGTCTGCTCCGGGCGCTGCTGCAGATTCAGGCCGCAGGCTTGCAGCCGCTTGAAAGTCGCGCTTGTGCATGAGGCGATATCCGAGGCATCGAATGGGGAGTGGTCGCCGATGGCGGGCGCGTTGACCAGGCATAGCAGGCGTTCGCTGTGCGGCGCTGATGACGCGTCGTCGAGGCCGTCGCCACGGTCCTGGGCGCAGACGTAAACGGTCGGTTCGCGCGGCAAGCGCGCCTGGCGCAGATCGTCGAACTCGGCGCGGTAATCGCCGGAAAAGAACACGTTGTGGCGCGACAGCGGAAAGCCGGAACTTCGCGCCAGCATCGACCAGGTGACCGCCGACAGCGAGCGCGCCGCCGGCTTCAAAGGCTTCACCGCGCGACGGGCCCGCTCGCCGAACAGGCCGGCCGCGATGGCCGAGGGATCGGCGTTGGCGATCACTGCATCGGCGTACAGACATTCGCCGCTGGCCAGCCGCAGACCGGTGACTCTGTGGCCGTCATCGAGGATTTCGCTGACCTCGCAATCCTGGTGTATCTGCGCGCCGAGGCGGGTCGCCGCAGCGGCCATTGCCTGCGCCAGGCGATGCATGCCGCCGCGCACTCGCCAGACGCCGTCCTGCTCGACATGCGCCACCAGCATCAAGGTGGCCGGCGAGCGGAATGGCGAGGAGCCGCAGTACGTCGCGTAGCGGCCGAACAACTGGCGCAGGCGGGGATCGTGGAAGTGATCGCCGAGTGCACTCCACAGCGTGGTGAATGGCGCGATCCGCCACAGCTCGCGCAGACGATGCAGGCCGACGGCGCGGCTCAAGGCGATCGGGCCGCTGCAGGCGTTGCGGATGAACGGGCCTTCGAGCGTGCGGTAGATCGACCGTGCTCGTTCGCTGAAGGCGATGAAGCGCTGGGCTTCAGCGCTACCGGCGAAATCACCGATCGCATCGGCGGAACGGCCGAGGTTGGCGTGCAGATCCAACCGCGCAGTCTCGTCCCAGGCGTGGCGGGCGAGGACGCTGGCGGCATCGAGCGGCACGGCGGCAGCGAAATCCAGCCCCGCGGCCGCGAACAGCGAGTCGAACACCCAGCGCATGGTCAGCACGGTGGGGCCGGAGTCGATCTGCTGGCCGTCGATGGCGATCGTCCGCATCTTGCCGCCGACCGTTGACGCCCGTTCGAGCACGGTTACCGAGCAGCCCTGCGCTGCCAGATCGATCGCGGCCGACAGGCCACCGATGCCGGCTCCAACGATCAGCACCTTGCGGGTTCGCATCGCTTGCTTCCCCTCCTGAATCGCGGTCTGCCGTCACGTTGACGCGACGGGAGGCGATGTCTATATTAAATTACAGTAAAAACGTAAATATTGATTTACACATTTGACCAGCCGGCAAGCGCCGCTCTGGCCTGCAGCAGCGACGGAGAGGCGACATGGCGAACGTGACGCGCATCGAGCAGGCCCTGATCTCCGCATTGGCGCCCGGTGAAGCAGCCGGTTGCCCGCCGAAACTGGCGGCTGCACTTCGTTACGCCGTGTTCCCCGGCGGCGCGCGGATCCGTCCGCGCCTCTGCCTTGCTGTGGCAATGGCCAACGGCGACCCGGACCCGGCGGCGACCGACGCCGCCGCGGCGGCGATCGAGTTGCTCCATTGCGCTTCGCTGGTTCACGACGATCTGCCCTGCTTCGACAATGCCGAGCTGCGCCGCGGCAAGCCTTCGGTGCATCGTGCCTATGGCGAACGGCTGGCGGTGCTGGCCGGCGATGGCCTGATCGTCGTTGCCTTCCAGTCGTTGGCCGCAGCCCTCGTTCACGATGCACAGCGGCTGGCCGCTCTGGTGCCGATCATCAGCCGTGCGATCAGCGCGCCGACCGGCATCGTTGCTGGCCAGGCCTGGGAGTGCGAGCCGCTGGCAGCGCTCTCCGACTACCAGCAAGCCAAGACCGGCGCGCTGTTCGCCGGCGCGACGATGGCGGGTGCCGCCGCAGCGGGCGTTGCCGATCCCACGCTCTGGCGTGAACTCGGCGAACGTCTGGGCGAAGCGTTTCAAGTCGCCGATGACATTCTCGATGTCGCCGGCAACGCCGAAAAGATCGGCAAGCCGACTGGCCAGGACGCCACGCTCGGCCGGCCAAACGCGGTCCGCGAACTCGGCCATGCCGGCGCACTGGCCCGGCTTGAATCGCTGGTCGACGGCGCCATCGCCGCGATCCCGGATTGCATCGGTGCCAACGCCCTGCGGGTTGCAATGCGGCTGGAAATGCAGAACCTGCTGCCGGTCGAACTGCGTCACGCGGCCTGAGTTCCTGGCCACCGCTGCCCATCATGGCCACGCTTGGCGCCGCGCCGCCTGAAGTCTCCTGGTTCGATCGCTTCGATGCTGCTTGCAATGCGACGATCGCAAGCCCGGCGTTCCGGCGCTTTGCCGCGAATTTCCCGCTGACCCGGCCGATCGCCCGCCGCCGGGCTCGTGCCGTATTCGATCTGGTGTCCGGCTTCGTCTACTCGCAGGTGCTGCTCGCCTGCGTGCGGCTGCGTTTGCTGGAGATGCTGGCAGAAGGGCCGGCAACGGTGGATCAGCTCGCCGCCCGCTGCGGCTTGCCGATCGATGGCCTGCAGCGCCTGGTCGATGCTGCCGTCGCGCTGAAGCTGGCGGCACGCAATCGCGATGGCCGCATCCGCCTTGGCTCGCTCGGTGCGCCGATCGCCGGTGATGCCGGCATCAGCGCGCTGGTCGAGCATCACGCGCTGTTCTATGCCGATCTCGGCGATCCAGTCGCGCTGCTGCGCGATGGCGCGCGTGAAGACGGTGAACTGGCGCGCTACTGGCCGTATTGCGCCAATCGCAGCGGCGAAGGTTTCGCGCCGGAACGAGTCGCCGCCTACAGCCGGCTGATGTCAGCCTCGCAGACCTTGATCGCTGACGTGGTGTTGCAGGCCTATCCGATGCACCGCCATCGCCGCGTGCTCGATGTCGGCGGCGGTGAAGGAAAGTTCCTGAGCGCCGTCGCGGCCCGCTGGTCGCAGCTCGGTCTGTTCCTGTTCGATCTGCCGCCGGTGGCCGAACGGGCGCGGGCGAGCTTCGCGGCGCAAGGGCTGACGACGCGCACGCAGGCCATCGGCGGCAGTTTTCTCAGTGATCCGCTGCCGCTGGGCGCCGATCTGCTGACCCTGGTCCGCGTGCTTCACGACCACGACGATGCGTCGGTGATGCAGCTGCTGCGCGCGGCGCACGCGGCCTTGCCGAGCGACGGCCGGATCCTGATTGCCGAGCCGATGTCGGACACCCCCAGTGCCGAGACCGTCGGCGATGCCTATTTCGGTTTCTACCTGCTGGCGATGGGCCGCGGACGGCCGCGCAGCCCGGCACGGATAGGCGAAATGCTGATCAACGCCGGCTTCACGAAGCCCCGATTGATCCCTACATCGATGCCATTGCAGACCTCGGTGATGGTCGCGCAGGTCAGTGAATGAGGGCTGTCCATTGGTCCTGACAAATAATCGGATCAAAGCGTAAATTTATCTTGACAGTTTTAATAGTCAGACTAAACTGACATTCACAGGAAAAGTCCGATCAACGGACGTGACCGCAGGCTGAGCGAACCGGGGGATCGGATATCAACACCATCGCCGTCGTCTTTGAGCAACCGGAACGCCTGGCGCTGACGCGCCTGGAGCTGGAGCCGGCTGGCAACGACGATGTGGTGGTCGATATCTGCTGGAGCGGCATCTCCACCGGCACCGAACGCCTGCTCTGGACCGGCCGCATGCCGATGTTTCCGGGCATGGGTTATCCGCTGGTGCCGGGCTACGAATCAGTCGGCCGCATTCGCGAAGCGGGCTCCAGTTCCGGCAGCAAGGTCGGCGATCTGGTTTTCGTGCCGGGCGCCCGCTGCTTCGGCCACGTTCACGGCCTTTTCGGTGGCGCAGCAGCCACAGTCGTGGTGCCGGGCGCCAAGGCGATGCCGGTTGATGAGCGGCTTGGCGAACAGGCCACCTTGCTGGCGCTTGCGGCCACCGCCTATCACGCACTGGCCGGTGCCGACGCTTCATTGCCCGATCTGATCATCGGTCATGGCGTTCTCGGCCGGTTGCTCGCCCGCCTGACCTTGGCGCTGGGCGGCACTGCGCCGACCGTTTGGGAAAGCAATCCCGATCGCGCCAGCGGTGCGATCGCTTATCCGGTGGTCGATCCGACTGCCGACACGCGCCGCGACTATCGGACCATCGTCGATGTCAGCGGCGACTCCAGCCTGCTCGACACCCTGGTCACCCGTCTCGCCCCTGGCGGCGAAATCGTGCTGGCCGGCTTCTACAGCGAGCGTCTGTCGTTTGCGTTTCCACCGGCGTTCATGCGCGAAGCGCGGCTGCGCATCGCAGCGCAATGGCAGCCGCAGGATCTGCTCGCCGTGAAGCACCTCGCCGAATCCGGAGCGCTGTCGCTCGACGGCCTGATTACCCATCGCCAGCCGGTCGCGGCTGCCGATGCTGCTTACCGCACGGCATTTGGCGATCCCGCCTGCCTGAAGATGATCCTCGACTGGAGCAAGCCACAATGAGCGCACCCGACGATGGCGTGAGCGCCATTCCGTTGAGCCAGTTGACCGAGTACCTGCGCATGGAAGCCGCGCAGGAACCGGATGCTGTGGCCACCGGCCCGGTGACCAAGGAAACGCAGATCATCGCGATCTACGGCAAGGGCGGCATCGGCAAGAGTTTCACGCTCGCCAACCTCAGCTACATGATGGCGCAGCAGGGCAAGAAGGTGCTGCTGATCGGCTGCGATCCCAAATCCGACACCACCTCGCTGCTGTTCGGAGGCAAGGCCTGTCCGACGATCATCGAGACCAGCTCGAAGAAGAAGCTGGCCGGTGAGGAAGTGAAGATCGGCGACGTCTGCTTCAAGCGCGATGGTGTCTTCGCGATGGAGCTCGGCGGCCCGGAAGTCGGCCGCGGCTGTGGCGGTCGCGGCATCATCCATGGCTTCGAAACCCTCGAAAAGCTCGGCTTCCACGAGTGGGGCTTCGACTACGTGCTGCTCGATTTCCTGGGCGACGTGGTCTGCGGCGGCTTCGGCCTGCCGATCGCCCGCGACATGTGCCAGAAGGTCATCGTCGTCGGCTCCAACGATCTGCAGAGCCTGTACGTTGCCAACAACGTCTGCTCGGCCGTCGAATACTTCCGCAAGCTCGGCGGCAATGTCGGCGTCGCCGGCATGGTCATCAATCGCGATGACGGCACCGGCGAAGCGGCGAGCTTCGCGCAGCACGTCGGCATTCCGGTGCTGGCAACGATTCCCGCTAACGACGACATTCGCCGCAAGAGTGCGAACTACGAGATCGTCGGTCGGCCGGAATCGCAATGGGGACCGCTGTTCGCCGAACTGGCCGAGAACGTCCACAACAGCATCCCGATGCGGCCGACGCCGCTGAGCCAGGACGGCCTGCTCGGCCTGTTCTCGGCGCATTCCACCGGCCGCGATTACGTGCTGACGCCGGCCACCGAATTCGACATGTGCGGCAAGACCGAGATCGTCAAGACCTCGCTCGAAGTCGTCTACGACAACGTCTGAGCCAGAGCCTGAATCTGACATGGCCGACGACGCCCCGATCCTGTCGAACCCGCAAGCGCTGAACAGCGACGGTCTCGGCTGCCACTCGGGCAAGGACAAGATGCTCGAAGCGGCGAAGGCCGCCGGCAAGAGCATTACCCTGGAGCAGTACGCGAAGGACTATCCCAAAGGGCCGCACGACCAGCCGCAGTCAATGTGTCCGGCCTTCGGAAGTTTGCGTGTCGGCCTGCGCATGCGCCGCACGGCGACGGTGCTCAGCGGTTCGGCCTGCTGCGTTTATGGACTGACCTTCACCTCGCACTTCTACGGCGCGCGCCGCACCGTCGGCTACGTGCCGTTCAACTCCGAAACACTGGTCACCGGAAAACTGTTCGAAGACATCCGCGAAGCGGTTTTCAAGCTCGCCGATCCGGTCAACTACGACGCCATCGTCATCATCAATCTCTGCGTGCCGACTGCCAGTGGTGTGCCGCTGCAGATCCTGCCGAAAGAGATCAACGGTGTGCGCGTCATCGGTATCGACGTGCCGGGCTTCGGTGTGCCGACCCATGCCGAAGCGAAGGACGTGCTCGCCGCCGCCATGCTCCGCTACGCCCGCAGCGAGGCCGAAGCCGGCCCGGTGCAGGCGCCGCGTGGCGGCATCAGTGCCAAGCCGACGATCACCTTGCTGGGCGAGATGTTCCCGGCCGATCCGGTGATCATCGGCATGATGCTTGAGCCGATGGGCCTTGCTGCCGGCCCGGTGGTGCCAACCCGCGAATGGCGTGAACTCTATTCGGCACTGGACTGCGCAGCCGTTGCCGCGATCCATCCGTTCTATACCGCGAGCGTTCGTGAATTCGATGCCGCCGGCCGCAAGGTCGTGGCTTCGGCACCGGTCGGCCACGATGGCACCGAAGCCTGGCTGCAGGCGATCGGCCAGGCGACCAACGTTTCACAAGCCTTGATCGATGCCGCGAAGAATCGCTTCCTGCCGGCGATCAAAGGCGCGCTGGCGAAGATGCCGATCAAGGGCCGCATCACCTTGTCCGGCTATGAAGGTTCCGAACTGCTGGTCGCTCGCCTGCTGGTCGAAAGTGGCGCCGATGTCCGCTATGTCGGCACCGCCTGCCCGCAGACGAAATGGAGCGATCCGGATCGCGAATGGCTGGCCGCGAAGGGCGTGCACGTTCAGTACCGCGCATCGCTGGAACAGGACATTGCTGCGATCCGCGAATTCCAGCCAGATCTGGCGATCGGCACCACGCCGGTCGTGCAGTACGCGAAAGAGCGCAAGACGCCGGCGCTCTATTTCACCAATCTGATTTCTGCGCGTCCGCTGATGGGCCCCGCCGGTGCTGGTTCGCTGGCGACGGTCATCAATGCCGCGATGGCCAACCGCGATCGCTTTCTGGCGATGGACGAGTTCTTCGAAGGCGTCGGCAAGGGCGACAACGCCGGTGTCTGGGAAGAGCTGCCCAAGGCGCGTCCCGAGTTCCGTGCCAGCTACGCGAAGAAGATGGAAAAGGCGCGCAAGGCCTCGAAAGTCGAGGAGCCGATCTGATGCTCGTCCTCGATCACGATCGCGCAGGTGGCTACTGGGGTGCCGTGTATGTGTTCACGGCGATCAAGGGCCTGCAGGTCGTCATCGATGGCCCGGTAGGTTGCGAGAATCTGCCGGTCACGTCGGTGCTGCATTACACCGATGCGCTGCCGCCACATGAGTTGCCGATCGTCGTCACCGGTCTGGCTGAAGCACAGCTGGGCCGCGAAGGCACCGAAGGTTCGATGAAGCGGGCGCATGCCGCGCTCGATCCGGATATGCCTGCAGTCGTCGTCACTGGCTCGATCGCCGAGATGATCGGCGGCGGCGTCACGCCGGAAGGCACCGGCCTGCTGCGCTTCCTGCCGCGCACCATCGATGAAGATCAGTGGCAGTGCGCCAACCGTTCGATGAACTGGTTGTGGACGCAGTACGGCCTGAAGAAGATTCCCGAGCGCAAGCCTCGTAAGGAAGGCGAGAAGCCGAGAGTCAATATCATCGGCCCCTGCTACGGCACCTTCAACATGCCGAGCGATCTCGCCGAGATGCGTCGTCTCGTCGAAGGCATCGGCGCCGAAGTGAACCTCGCGTTTCCGCTCGGCAGCCATCTGGCCGATGTACCGAAGTTGATCAACGCCGACGTCAACATCTGCCTGTATCGCGAGTTCGGACGGCTGCTCTGCGAGACGCTGGAGCGCCCCTATCTGCAGGCGCCGATCGGCCTCCATTCGACGACCAAGTTCCTGCGCAAGCTGGGCGAGCTGCTGGGGCTCGACCCGGAGCCGTTCATCGAGCGAGAGAAGCACACGACGATCAAGCCGATCTGGGATTTGTGGCGCTCGGTGACGCAGGATTTTTATGGCACGGCGAGCTTCGGCATCGTTGCCAACGATACCTATGCGCGCGGCGTGCGCCATTTCCTCGAAGACGAGATGGGCATGCCCTGCAACTTCGCGATCTCGCGGATCGCTGGTGCGAAAACCGACAACGAAGCGGTGCGTCAGCTGATCAAGGACAAGCCGCCGCTAGTGCTGTACGGCAGCTACAACGAGCGCATGTATCTCGCCGAATCAGGCGGTGGTGGAATGATGAAGGCCACCTGGATTCCGGCTTCGTTTCCCGGCGCGATCATCCGCCGCCATACCGGTACGCCGTTCATGGGCTACGCCGGGGCGACCTATCTGATCCAGGAATTCTGCAACGCGCTGTTCGATGCGCTGTTCCACATCCTGCCGCTGGGCACGGACATGGATCGAGTCGAGCCAACGCCGTCGCGCCTGATTTCCGAGATGCCCTGGCTCGATGATGCCAAGGCCCTGCTCGACGAGCTGCTCGAAGCGCAGCCGGTACTGGTCCGCATCTCGGCCGCCAAGCGGTTGCGTGATCGTGCCGAGGCCGATGCCCGTCGTGCGGGTGAAGAAGCCGTCACGGCGGCTCGTGTGCAGCGCTCGCGCAGCGCGCTCGGCGAAGGGGTTTCAGCGTGAGCAAGTCAAAACGAATGTGGAGTCGTTCGCAAGGCGGACGTGCGAATCAGCGAAATGGAGTGATCCGTTTCGAAGGTCCTCGCCGCGCAGGTAGCGCGGTAACGGCCGCAAGGCCTGATTGGAGGTATTGACATGTCTGAAGAAAGAAGCGGGTCGCTGTCGGGCCTGACGGAGAAGGAAGCGAAGGAGTTTCACGGGGTGTTCATCACCAGCTTCATCCTGTTCACGGCGATTGCGGTGGTTGCGCATTACCTCGTCTGGAGCTGGAAGCCCTGGGGCTGAGCTGTCCGTGCAGTGATTGGCGAGCACAAGAACATCCGTTCAGGCGCCCGTCGATTCCGTCTTGATTTGTTTTAGGAGGCAAAACCCATGTGGAGAATCTGGCTGCTTTTCGATCCGCGCAGAACGCTGGTTGCGCTGTTCACGTTTCTGTTTGTTCTGGCGATCCTGATTCACTTCATCCTGCTCGGGACCGGGCGCTACAACTGGATTGGCGGCGGGGCTGCTGCAGCACCGACCACCACTTCCCAGCTGTCGCCGCTGCCGCCTTCGCAGGGCTCCGCAGGAAAGTCGTAACGGCAACGCCTGCAACCGGTGGCGGATGAGGCAGAGGCAACTCATCCGGCCAAATCTGCCACCGGTGGCAGTGCGGTAGAGAACCGATCACAGCCGATAGACCAGGGGGTCTTCGTCATGGCGATGCTCAGCTTTGAAAGAAAATATCGAGTCCGCGGAGGCACCCTGCTCGGGGGTGATCTGTTCGACTTCTGGGTGGGGCCGTTCTACGTCGGCTTCTTCGGCATCACGACCGCGTTCTTCGCCGCACTCGGTACTGCGCTGATCGTCTACGGCGCCTCGCTGGGGCCTACCTGGAACATCTGGCAGATCAGCATTGCACCGCCCGATCTGTCGTACGGCCTAGGCATCGCGCCGCTGAAGGAGGGCGGGCTTTGGCAGATCATCACGGTCTGCGCGCTCGGCTCCTTCGTATCCTGGGCTTTGCGGGAAGTGGAGATCTGCCGAAAGCTCGGCATGGGTCTGCACGTACCGTTTGCCTTCGCTTTCGCCATCCTCGCCTACTTCACGCTGGTCATCGTCCGACCGGTGCTGATGGGTGCCTGGGGGCATGGCTTCCCGTACGGCATCACCAGTCATCTCGACTGGGTGTCGAACACGGGTTACCAGTACCTGCATTTCCACTACAACCCGGCGCACATGCTCGGCGTGAGTTTCTTCTTCGCGACCACGCTGGCCTTGTCGCTGCACGGCTCGCTGATCCTGTCCGCTACCAACCCGCGCAAGGGTGAGCCGGTCAAGACGGCCGAGCACGAGAACACCTTCTTCCGCGACATCATCGGCTACTCGATCGGCGCGCTCGGCATCCATCGTCTCGGCCTGTTCCTGGCGCTGAGCGCGGTGTTCTGGAGCGCGGTCTGCATCGTCATCAGCGGCCCGTTCTGGACCCATGGATGGCCGGAATGGTGGAGCTGGTGGCTCAATCTTCCGGTCTGGGGCTAAGGGGGCAGTCATGGCTGAATACCAAAATATCTTCACCAGAGTTCAGGTGACCGCCCCGCCGTATCCGGGCGTGCCGCTGCCGAACGATGGCTCCATTGGCGGGCGTGACGGCAAGCCGTTTCTGGCGCACCTGATCGGCAAATTCGGTGATGCCCAGATCGGTCCGATCTATCTCGGCTGGACCGGCCTGACCTCGATCCTGTTCGGCTTCATCGCCTTCGAGATCATCGGCCTGAACATGCTGGCCTCGGTGGGCTGGAACTGGATCGAGTTCGTTCGCCAGCTGCCTTGGCTGGCACTGGAACCGCCACCGCCGTCGTACGGCCTGAGCTTCCCGCCGCTGAATCAGGGTGGCTGGTGGCTGATCGCCGGCTTCTTCCTGACTTCGTCGGTGCTGCTCTGGTGGCTGCGTACTTACCAGCGTGCGAAAGCGCACGGCATGGGCCCGCATGTGTCCTGGGCCTTCGGCGCGGCGATCTGGCTGTACCTGGTGCTTGGCTTCTTCCGGCCGATCCTGATGGGCAGCTGGGGCGAAGCGGTGCCGTTCGGCATCTTCCCGCATCTGGACTGGACCGCCGCATTCTCGATTCGCTACGGCAACCTGTTCTACAACCCGTTCCACATGCTGTCGATCGCCTTCCTGTACGGCGCGACACTGCTGTTCGCCATGCATGGCGCCACCATTCTCGCGGTGAGCCGTTACGGCGGTGAGCGCGAACTGGAGCAGATCGTCGACCGTGGCACGGCCTCGGAGCGTGCAGCACTGTTCTGGCGCTGGACGATGGGCTTCAACGGCACGATGGAATCGGTGCATCGCTGGGCCTGGTGGTTTGCGGTGCTGTGCCCGATCACCGGCGGCATCGGCATCCTGCTGACCGGCACCGTCGTCGACAACTGGTACCTGTGGGGCATCAAGCACCACATCGTCGCGGCCTATCCGGCCGTGTGGGCACCGACTGTCGATCCCGCCACGCTTCCGGGAGCCCAGCCATGAGCCAGACCGGCTATCGAATGAAGACACTGTTGGCGCTGGCCACGTCGGGGATACTGCTGGCGGGCTGCGAACGTCCTCCGGTAGAGGACGTGCAGCACGGCTTTCGCGGTACCGGCATGGTGCAGGTCTACAACCCGCGCATCGTCGCCGAACAGGCTGCGCACAACGCGGTGCCGGCAGCACAGCCGGCGGCTGCGGAAGGCGGGCCGATCGCCGGCACCATCTATCAGAACGTCAAGGTGCTCGGCGGCCTGAGCATCGGCGAGTTCAATCGCACGATGCTGGCGATGACCTCCTGGGTGGCGCCGAAGGAAGGCTGCGCGTACTGCCACAACCCGGCCAATCTCGCCGAGGACAGCAAGTACCAGAAGGTGGTTGCCCGGCGGATGCTGGAGATGACCCAGCACATCAACAGCACCTGGAAGCCGCACGTCCAGGAGACCGGCGTCACCTGCTACACCTGCCATCGTGGCCAGCCGGTGCCGGCGAACATCTGGTACACCGAGGCCGACAACACCGCACAGGGCGCGATGGGCAATCGGGCGGGGCAGAACCGCGCGGCTGCCGCGATCAATCTGTCGGCATTGCCGGGTGATCCGTTCACGCCTTTCCTGCTCAATGCCGAGCCGATCCGCATCGAAGGCACGACGGCGCTGCCGCCGGGCAATCGCAAGTCGATCAAGCAGGGCGAGTGGACGTACGCGCTGATGACGCACATGTCGCAGAGTCTCGGCGTCAACTGCACCTATTGCCACAACTCCCGGCAGTTCGCGGACTGGACGCAGAGCCCGCCGCAGCGTGCCGTTGCCTGGCATGGCATCCGGATGGCGCGGGAGTTGAACAAGGACTACCTGCAGTCGCTGACCGATGTCTTCCCGAAGGAGCGCAAGGGCCCGCTGGGCGATGTTGCCAAGCTGAACTGCGCCACCTGCCATCAGGGTGCCTACAAGCCGCTGTACGGTGCACCGATGCTCAAGGATTACGTGACCGCGCTGGCGGCACCGATCCCGGCACCGGAAGTTGCGCCACCTGCCGCCGCACCGGCTGAAGGCGTAGCACCGCCGGCCGAGACCAGCAGCACACAGGCGCCCACAGTTGCGACCGACAAGACCGCCAAGCCCTCAGGCTAGGGCCGCACTCCGCAACACAGCCATCCGTGGCAGCACTGCCGCAGATGGCTGACCTCGACCCTGGGACGACCAACATCGTCCCGGGGCTTTTTTTGTCTGGATGTTCGAGGAAACGAGGCCCGGCCGTGACCAGGTTCACGGCCGACGTCGGCCGTTGCCGATCACGTCGCCAACAAGTTCGCTAGATTCCAACGGCCATGCGAGCGGTCTCTGCGATGGCACCACGCTCATTCATTGCCGAGGTCTCCCATGCCGACCCTGACTGCCGCGCTCCGCGCCGAGTACGAATCGCTGTTCAACCGTTGCGTGATCAATCCGAGCCGGACGAAACCGGTCAACGATCTGGTCAAGAAGCTGATCGGCAATCGCGCTCGCTATGAAGCGGTATCGAGGGCGACCGGTGTGCCCTGGCACTTCATCGCCGCGACTCACAACATGGAGTCGAGCCAGAACTTCACCAAGCATCTGCACAACGGCGATCCCTTGACCGCGCGTACCGTGCAGGTGCCAAAAGGCCGGCCGCTGGGGCCGCCGCCGTTCACCTGGGAAGTCAGTGCGACCGATGCGCTGGGCCTGAAGAAGCTCGATGCCAGCACCGACTGGAGTCTGGCCGGCACGCTGTTCCGGCTCGAGCTGTACAACGGCTGGGGCTATCGCACCCATCATCCGGAAACGCTGTCACCGTATCTGTGGAGCTTCTCCAACCACTACGTCAGCGGCAAGTACGTCAAGGACGGTGTCTGGTCGCCGACTGCCGCTAGCGATCAATGTGGCGCCGCCGTGTTGCTGCGCCGAATGGCCGAACTGGGCGAGATCGCGTTCAAGGTGCCGGCTGCGGTAGCCGCAGCGGCGCAGGCAGTGCCGCGCTATGCAATGAAGAAATCGACCGATGCCTCGATCGTCGCCCAGGTCGAATCGCTGCAGCGCTGGCTCGGCGGCTTCCCGCAGATCTTCCTGAAGGTGGACGGCGTGCCGGGAGAAAAGACTTCCAACGCGTACAAAACGGTAACCGGCAGCTTCCTGCCGGGTGATCCGCGCAGCTAACGCAGTTTTCGTCGAATCGCAGACACCTGTGCTTTCCCCCTCTCCCCTTTGCGGGAGAGGGATCAAGGGAGAGGGG
>NZ_CAISIQ010000199.1 GCF_903885465.1 uncultured Nevskia sp. | reverse complement strand
GGCACCGAGACGGTCTGACCCGCCTGCTGCGCGGCGCTTTCGATCGCCGCCGCACCGCCGAGCACGATCAGATCGGCCATCGACACTTTCTTGCCGCCCGACGCACGCTTGTTGAAGTCCTTCTGCACGCCTTCGAGCTTGGCCAGCACCTTCGCCAGTTCAGCCGGATTGTTGACCGCCCAATCCTTCTGCGGAGCAAGCCGGATGCGAGCACCGTTGGCACCACCGCGGTAGTCGGTATTGCGGAAGCTGGCAGCCGATGCCCAGGCGGTACGCACCAGTTCCGGCACGCTCAGGCCGGTGGCCATGATCTTGCCCTTCAGCGAGGCGATATCCGCCGCATCGACCAGAGGATGATCGACGGCCGGAATCGGGTCCTGCCAGACCAGCTCTTCCTTCGGTACTTCATTGCCGATGTAGCGGGCGCGCGGTCCCATGTCGCGGTGGGTCAGCTTGAACCAGGCCTTCGAGAAAGCCGCGTCGAATTCCTGCGGGTTCTTCAGCCAGCGCTGAGTGATCTTCTTGTAGCTAGGGTCGGTGCGCAGCGCGAGATCGGTGGTGAACATGATCGGCGCATGCATCTTGCCCTTGATGTGCGCGTCCGGAACCGTCTGCACCTGCGCGGCGTTCTTCGGCTCCCACTGGACGGCACCGGCCGGGCTCCGCGTCTGGACCCATTCGAAGGCGTACAGATTGCTCAGATACTGATGCGTGAACTGGGCCGGGGCCGAGGTCCAGGCACCTTCGAGCCCGCTGCTGACGGTGTCTTCGGCATTGCCCTTGCCGCACTTGTTGTTCCAGCCCATGCCCTGCGCTTCGACGGCAGCGGCAGCGGGTTCCTTGCCGACGCACTCATCCGGCTTGTGCGCACCATGCGCCTTGCCGAAGGTATGACCACCGGCGATCAGGGCGACGGTTTCCTCGTCGTTCATCGCCATCCGGCCGAAGGTGTCGCGGATGTCCTTGGCGGCGGCCAGCGGGTCCGGATTGCCGTTCGGGCCTTCCGGGTTGACGTAGATCAGGCCCATCTGCACGGCGGCGAGCGGCTTGGCCAGTTCGCGGTTGCCGGTGTAGCGCTTGTCGCCCAGCATTTCGGTTTCCGGCCCCCAGTTGACCAGCTCCGGCTCCCAGTCATCATGGCGACCACCGGCGAAGCCAAAGGTCTTGAAGCCCATGGTTTCCAGCGAGACGTTGCCGGTGAGCACCATCAGATCGGCCCAGGAGACGTTGCGGCCGTACTTCTGCTTCACCGGCCACAGCAGGCGGCGGGCCTTGTCGAGGTTGACGTTGTCTGGCCAGGAATTCAGCGGCTCGAAGCGCTGCTGACCGCTGCCCGCACCGCCGCGTCCATCGCTGATGCGGTAGGTACCGGCGCTGTGCCAGGCCATGCGGATGAAGAACGGACCGTAGTTGCCGTAATCGGATGGCCACCAGGGCTGCGAGGTGGTCAGCACGGCCGCGATGTCGGCCTTGAGCGCGGCGAGATCGACGCTGGCAAATGCTTTCGCGTAGTCGAAGTCGTTGCCGTACGGGTCGGATTCGGCACTGTGCTGGCGCAGCGGCGCCAGATTCAGTTGCTCCGGCCACCAGAACTGGGTCGTGCGCACCGCTCCCTCATCGGCGCTGGCGGTC
>NZ_CAISIQ010000198.1 GCF_903885465.1 uncultured Nevskia sp. | reverse complement strand
TGACCGGGCTTCGCGCCCGGTTTTTTTATGCCCGCCGTGGCGCCGTCGATGTCGAAAGCGGGTAGGTGGGGACTTGCCGCGTCACCTGGTGTTTCATCGCAGCGCCACAGTCGGCAATCGCGTCTCGGCGTGATGCTGCTGTGTCATCGATGATCCAGCAGTTGCTTCGTCCCGACGTCGGTACAGGCAACCGTTGGCTTGTACCCCGCTGGTGACACTGACGATAAGGCGCTATGAGAGCCGTGTTCCGGCAACTGGGAATGGTTCTCGGGAATCCATTTCACGGTCTGACGATCATGAATAAATAGTCAATCAGATCAGTTAGCTGGAGGGATTTTCACGACCGCTTCTGAAGGCCGGCAAGGGCAGGCGAAATTGCTGCACTGCGGTTTTCAAGCTGGCACTGATCGTGCTTCGGGGCGCGCCGATGGCACCGGTAGGGATGTCACATCTGTATACAACTATAGCTTTGAGGAGAAATAACAATGGTCCGTAATTCAACAGGAACCAGTGCTGTTCGGGTCGGCTGTCGCGTCCTGATCGGCATGGTGCTGGCCGCCAGTGCCACAGTGGCGGTCGCCGCATCGGTCACCGACGCCATGATCGCCAACGATCAGAACACGCCGAACGACGTGCTCACCGTCGGCATGGGCTACAGCGGTCAGCGCTTCAGCAGTTCGACCAAGATCAATAGCGACAACATCGATGATCTGGTGCCGGCCTGGTCGTTCTCGATGGGCGGCGAGAAACAGCGCGGCCAGGAAACCCAGGCTCTGGTCATCGACGGCAGGATCTTCATCACCGGTTCCTACTCGCGCATCTGGGCGCTGGACCAGAAGACCGGCCAGAAGATCTGGGTGTACGAACACCGCCTGCCGGAAGGCATCGTGCCTTGCTGCGACGTCGTCAATCGCGGCGCTGCGCTGTACGACAATCTGGTGATCTTCGGTACGTTGGACGCGAAGCTGGTGGCGCTCAATGCCGATACCGGCAAGGTTGTCTGGACCGAAACCATCGACGATTTCAAGGGCGGCTACTCGTACACTGCGGCGCCGCTGATCGTGAAGGGCAAGCTGATCACCGGCGTATCCGGTGGCGAGTTCGGCGTTGTCGGCCGTATCGAAGCGCGTGATGCGAAGACCGGCAAGATGGTCTGGTCGCGTCCGACCGTCGAAGGCCACATGGGCTACCTGAACGGCAAGGAAAACGGCATCTCGGGCAAGCTCAACGCCACTTGGCCGGGCGATCTCTGGAAGACCGGCGGCGCTGCCACCTGGCTCGGCTGCACCTATGGCGCGGATACCAACCAGATCTACTGCGGCACCGGCAATCCGGCACCGTGGAACTCCTACAGCCGCCCGGGCGACAACCTCTATTCGACCTCCACGCTGGCGATCAACGCCGATACCGGCAAGATCGAATGGAGCTACCAGAGCACGCCGAATGACAGCTGGGATTTCGACGGCGTCAACGAGTTCATCAGCTTCGACATGAAGAAGGATGGCAAGACCGTGAAGGCCGGCGCCAAGGCCGATCGCAACGGCTTCTTCTATGTGCTGAACCGCGAGAACGGCAAGCTGCTCAGCGCCAGCCCGTTCGTCACCAAGCAGACCTGGGCCTCGGGCGTCGACCTGAAGACCGGTCGTCCGATCGAGTCGAACAACCGTCCGGGCGATCCAGGCAAGGGTGAGAAGGGCAGTGCGGTGTTTGCCGCGCCGGCTTTCCTCGGTGCCAAGAACTGGATGCCGATGGCGTACTCGGGCCAGACCGGCCTGTTCTACGTGCCGGCCAACGAGTGGGGCATGGACATCTGGAACGAGCCGATCACCTACAAGAAGGGTGCGGCCTATCTGGGTGCCGGCTTCACCATCAAGCCGCTGTACGAGGATTACATCGGTGCGCTGCGCGCGATGGATCCGGCCACCGGCAAGATCGTCTGGGAATACAAGAACCCGGCGCCGCTCTGGGGTGGTGTGATGACCACCGCGGGCAACCTGGTGTTCACCGGCACGCCGGAAGGTTTCCTGAAGGCATTCGACGCCAAGACGGGCAAGGAACTATGGAAGTTCCAGACCGGTTCGGGCGTGGTCGGTCAGCCGACGACCTGGGAAATGGACGGCGAGCAGTACATCGGCGTCGCGTCGGGCTGGGGCGGTGCGGTTCCGCTCTGGGGCGGCGAAGTGGCGAAGAAGGTCAAGGACATCAGCCAGGGTGGCTCGTTCTGGGTCTTCAAGCTGCACAAGTCGGGCAAGGCGGCCGTTGCTCAAGTAACGCCGTAAGGATGCAAGCGGTCTAGAACACAAGCGGAACGAAGAAGGAGCCCGGTTCGCGGGGCTCCTTCTCTGATTCTCGCGGTCTCACTCTCATCCCCATCTCAAATCCACTTCGAATCGAATTCGCTCAGCCGATTTCCTTTCCACCTGCCAGTCCCTGGAATCCATGATGAATCGCACTCGCTTCAATCTCGCTGTCGCTGCTTCGATCGCCGGCTTCGTCGGCGCCGTCTCCTTGTCCTTCGTTTCCAGCGAAGCTCGCGCTCACGGTGATGTCACGCCGCAGGCGGTCGATGTTTCCAAGCTGCCGCCGCTCAAGGAATCGACCAACAAGAACCCCTACGCCGGCAATGCCGAAGCGATCAAGATCGGCACCTCGGCCTATGGTCAGAACTGCGCTCGCTGCCATGGCCTCGGTGCCGTATCCGGTGGTATCGCGCCCGATCTGCGCATGCTGCCGACCGACGCTGCCACCGACGAATACTTCAAGGGCAAGGTCATGAGCGGTGCGATCCGCAATGGCGTCACCTACATGCCGTCGTTCAAGGACGTGTTCAAGGAAGAAGCGATCTGGGCGATCCGCAGCTACATCGTCAGCGTGCACAGCGACGAATGAGGATCCGCCGTGTCACCCGGCTGATCGCAGCGCTGGCCATCCTGGCGTCGTCCCTGATCGGTGCGGTACGCGCCGATGATGACGCGCCGGACCGTCTCGATATCGTCAGGCAGAAGGGCTCGCTGGAGTTCATCGTCTACCGCGATTACCCGCCGTATTCGTACGAGAAGAAGGGTGCCTTCACCGGTGTCGATGTCGACATGGGCAAGGCCTTGGCGGCGGCGGTGGGCGTCAATGCCACGTTTCGCACCTTCATTCCCGGCGACGATCTCGATGACGACCTGCGCAACAACCTGTGGCGCGGCACCATCGTCGGCGGCAGCGTCGGTGATGTGATGCTGCACGTCGGTGCCGATCCGCAGTACGTCGCGCGCCAGAGTCAGGTATCGATCTTCGGCATCTATTACCGTGAAGCCGTGGCGCTGTCGTTCGACACGAAAAAATTCAAGTCGTACTCGACGATCGGCGACCTCAAGGGCAAGCGGGTCGGTGTCGAAATCGGTTCGATCTCGGATCAGTATCTGACCAACTTCGAGTCCGGGGTCTTGAACGCCTCGGTGACCCGCTACACGACACTGGATGCCTGCGTGCAGGCCTACACCGAAGGCAAGCTCGATGCCGTGGTGGCGCCCAAAGGCGAACTGCAGGGTCTGATGTTCGCCCACGGTGCCAAGGCGAATCTGGCAACGCCGCAGCCGATCCAGTTCCAGGGCATTTTCCGCAGCGCCTGGGAACTCGGCATCGCGGTCAAGAAGGACAGCCCGAAACTGAGCGCGGCGCTCGCCGACGCCATGTCGAAGCTGATCGAGAGCGGCGAACTGAAAGCGATCTATGCGCGTTACGGCATCGATTACGTGACGCCAGGGCTGCGCTAGACGAGCGGACTGACAGATGACGGCCATGCGCAGCCTCCGGATTGCTGTCTTCGTGCTTGGCCACGTGGGCGTGGTGTCAGCCGCGCTCGCGCTGGAGCCACCGCCTGATCCGCTGAAGTCGCCAGCCTGGGGCACGATCTACGGCCGCTATTTCAAGGATCAGAAAGTGGTGTTCGATGATCGGGTCAAGGTCATCGCGCCGGCCAATGCCGAGAACCCGCTCGATGTGCCGGTGCAGGTCAGCGCCGAGGGTCTGGATGGCGTCGAGGAAATCGTCGTCGTCGCTGATCTGAATCCGATTCAGAAGATCATCAGCTACGAGCCGTTGCAGGCTACGCCCGATCTCGCATTCCGCTTCAAGGTCGAACAGTCGACGCCGATCCGCGCCGCGGCGCGTACCAAGGATGGCGTCTGGCACATCGGCGGCGTCTGGCTCAGCGCTGCTGGTGGCGGCTGCACCACGCCGAGCTATGGCAGCGGTGATCCGGTCTGGCAGACGCGGCTCAACGAAGTCAGCGGCCGGTTGTGGCCGAACGCCGAGACCAGGACCCAGCGCCTGCGCCTGCGGCTGATTCACCCGATGGACACCGGCCTCGCCAATGGCATCCCGGCGTTCTATATCGATCGAATCCTGTTGAGCGACGCGAAAGGCGAGGCACTGGCGCGCGTGCACAGCTATGAGCCGATTTCGGAGAATCCGGTATTCAGCTTCGATCTGAAAGGCAGCGGCCCGGTGCGCGTCTCCGGCGGCGACATCCAGGGCAACAAGTTCTCGGCCGAGATCAAGCCTTGAAGGGCCGCTGCTTGCCCGCCGCGCTGCTTGCGGT
>NZ_CAISIQ010000197.1 GCF_903885465.1 uncultured Nevskia sp. | reverse complement strand
GGCGCGAAGCCGATCGAATGAATGACGATGTCGATGCCGTCCCACTTCGATTTCAGCGTATCGAACACGGCCGCGATCTCGGCATCACGGGTCACATCGAGCGGCAGCACGATGTCCGAACCCTGCTCGTGGGCGAATTCCTCGACTCTGCTCTTGAGCTTGTCACCCTGATAGGTGAAGGCCAGTTCGGCACCTTCGCGGCGCATTGCTTCGGCAATGCCGGTGGCGATCGAGCGTTCGCTGGCAACGCCCGTCACCAATGCTTTTTTACCCTGAAGAAAGCCCATGATTTTCTAGATTTTGTGTGGTGTTACTGAGGAATGTAGTTGAGCGGATAGTCGAGTGTGAAATTCGGGCCGGCCTTGGCGCCGAAGTTCATAAGCTTGATGCGTTCGACAATCTTGCGCTCAAGATCAGCATCTCCATAGCTGCTCGACAGCATGGTGCACGAGACGACCGAACCGTTCGGCGCAATCGTCAGACGTACCACGATCTTGCCGGCGCCGATGTCGGCATTGTCCCGCGCTGCGCGGTTGAAGATCGCGTAGAACGGTCCCTGGTTCCTTGCGAATACCGCTTGCACTTCGCTGGCATTGCGGCCGCCGTCCGGTCCTGGTGGACCGCCCTTGGCCGGGCCATTGCCGCTGCCCAAGGGGCTGCTGACCTTGCCGGTGCTGCGCGAACCGACGCCAACGCCGTCCTGCGACGAAGTAACGCCATTGCCGTTCCGGATGCCGCCGCTGTTGGCAGTCGCCGAGGCGGCGATGGCATCGGCCGACGCGGCAGAACCGATACCGCTCTTCGAGGTGATCGTCGACGAGCTCAGCGGCTGATCGCTGGTCGCGCTGGCCAGATTCTGGTCGCGCAAGCTGCTCAGTGCATCCTTCATCGCCAGCAGACCGGACTTCTCGGCCACTTCCTTCGCCGTCGGCTCAGGCTTGGCCTGGACCACGGTCGGTGGCTTTTCGATCGGTTTCGGCTTCACCTGTTCAATCGGCTTGACCGGCTTCGGCGCTTCCTTGACGGGTTCGACGACCTTCTCCGGCTCCGGCTTCTTGACCTCAGGTTCCGGAAGCAGCTCGACGTACTGAGAGCTGTCGAACTCGGGCAGCGGCTTGGGCTCGGGCGCCACGTAGAAAAAGTGGGTCAGTACCACCAGCACGAGAGCGGGAATGGCGACGCTGATGAAGATGCGCCGAAACCGGCGATCGGCTTCCTCGATCAGCTGCCAGGCATCCCAGCGAATGGTCCGCGACATGGTCGGCGCGTTCATGGCGTGGCTCCGAGACCGGCGCTACCCACCGCGTTGATCGAACGACGGTTCACCGACAGCGAGATACGCGCGAACTGCGCGTCACCACAAGTCGCCATGATCTTCTTCAGCAGCGCGTAGGGGATGGCCTTGTCGGCCAAGATATTGACCTCGCCGCGGGTCTGCGTGCCGGCCGCCGTCTCGGCGCCTTGCATGGCGACCAGTGGGCTGAGCATCAGCTGTGCCTTGAGCGGCTCCAGGATGTTGCCTGGCGTCGCCTGAGCGTCTTCGAGGCTCATCACCACGGCTCCTTGCCAGGTGACGCCGTCAGTCGACACGGTCAGCACGCCGGTATCGTTCGGCGGCTGCACGGTGGCGGCCAGCGGCAGCGTCAGCGACTTCGGCGTGCGGATCTGCTGCACCGCCGTGGAGCTGAGCAGCAGGAAGATCAGCAGCGAGGTAAAGATGTCGATCATCGGCACCAGATTCAGGCCGACCGCGCCTGGGGTCTCGGTGCGCTGGGCCTTGCGCAGGATGCGTTTGCGCTTGGCAGAAGTGCGCAGGCTCATGGCTTCTTGGCTCCGGCAACGACCGGGGCATCGCCCAGCGAAATCTGCGGGAACAGTTCGACGGTATCCGGCCCGGTGGCAGTCAGATCGACTCTCACGGCATCCATTACCGACACCAGCACTTCGTAGGCAATCCCTGGCTCCAGCAGCAAGGTCACCTTGGATTCGGCCGGCAGCCGCTTCTTGGTCTCGCGCATCAGCACCGACAGCGCTTCGAAGTCATAGCCGTCTGCCTTCGATGGCACTGCGCGCACGATGTAGCCGTTATCGCTGAGCGCCAGATCGTTCTTGCGGATCAGCACGGAGAGATTGTGCGGCGGCGGCTCCGAGGCCGAGGCGTTGTCGTTCGGCAGATTGATGCCCAGGATCGACAGGCCGATCGAGTTCACCAACAGGAAGAACATGAGCACGGTCAGGATGTCGATCATCGACACCAGATTCAGCTCGGTGCTGCGCTTGCGCCTGACCCGGCGCAGTGCGCGTCGAGTGTCGCGGGAAATACCCTGCATCATCGGCGGATCGTCCCTTTGGTACCGCGGACCATTACTTCTTGAGGCCGAGGCTGTTCAGGAACTTCACCGATGCGATCTCGAGGCTGTCGATCATCTCGTCGGTCTTGGTCACCAGCCAGGCGTGGATCAGCAGCAGCGGAATCGCCGTGATCAGGCCGAAGGCGGTGCAGTTCATGGCGACGGCGACGGCGGCCGACAGCTGATCCTGCTTCTGCGCCGGGTTGACACCGGAGACCGCCGTGAAGCCTGCGATCAGGCCGACGATGGTGCCGAGCAGGCCGAACAGAGTCGCCACGTTCGCGAAGGTCGCGAGATAGTGGGTACGACGCTCGAGCTGCGGCGTCACTTCCATCAGGCTTTCTTCCATTGCCAGTTCGACTTCCTCGCGGCTGGTCGCGCCGCGCGAGCGGGCGAGGCCGTAGCCGAGGACGCGGCCGATGGCCGTCGTGGAAGCGGCGGCAATCGCTTCGGCTTCTTCGTGGCGGCCGGCGTTGACCAGCGGCATCAGCTTGGCCCAAACCTCGCGGTTCTCGACGGAAGCGCGGCGCAGGTAGATCAGACGTTCGATGGTGATCGCGAGCCCGATGACGAGCACGACCAGGATCGGGTACATGAACTCACCGCCGGCTGTGAAGTAGCGAATGACGGTGGAAAAAAACTCCATGGGAATTCCTCGGTTTCGGGTTGCTTGAAAGAAGTGAGAGTGTTACTTCGCAGCGCCTTGACGCTTGCGGAATGCAGTGATCGTTTCGTAATACTCGATCTGGCGACGGAAAGTTGCCGGGTCGATCGGTTCCAAGGCTTCATCGACCAGACGAGCG
>NZ_CAISIQ010000196.1 GCF_903885465.1 uncultured Nevskia sp. | reverse complement strand
CGTGCGCGGCGAAGGCGGCCAGTCACTGAGGGACGACTGGAACCAGCACGGCATCCACACCACGATGGGCCTGCAGGTGCACGGCTACCCGAACATGTTCATGACCATGGCGCCGTACTCGCCGGCCGCCGCGTTCTGCAACGTGCCCACCTGCCTGCAGCAGCAGGTCGACTGGATTGCCGATTGCGTCGACTACGTGCGCAAGACCGGCAAGCAGGCGATCCAGCCCGGCGCCGAGATCGAGAACAACTGGCTGGCCCACCACGACGAAGTGGCGAACCTGACCTTGGTGCCGAAAACCAACTCCTGGTACATGGGCAGCAACGTCGAAGGCAAGCCGCGTCGCCTGCTGGCCTATGCCGGCGGCGCCCAGAATTACCGTGCGGTCTGCGACGACCTGAAGGCCAAGCAGTACCAAGGTTTCGAGATCGCCTGAAACAACTCTTCAGAAGGGCGCTCGCACCGCCTGCTTGCAGCAGAGAGGACTGACCGGAGGCCGTGCAAGCGGCTCTCCGGTTTTTTTTGCCTCAGGCAGCCTGTAGATCGCGACGCGCGGGTGTCGACGCAAGGCTCAGCAGATACAGGCCGACGACGATATCGACACCGGCACAGAACGCCGGATACCAGGCCGGCACACCCGGATTGATGAACAGCTGCGGATGCAGCAGATCGTAACCGCCGTGCGCCAGCCACAGCGCGCCGACAATCGCCGCCGCCCAGCGGAACTGCTGCCGCGCCAGAGTCAGCACCACGCCACCGATCAGGAACGGCAGGCCGAAGAGCATTTCCTGCCAGCCGATCCGGCTCTCGCCGGCAACCCAGGCGAAGCCGGCGTAGATGGTCGGCAGGCTGATCAGGCTCAGCGCGTAGACCCAGTGCTCGCCGCGAATCTTGCGTGCGAGCGCGATGGTGGCCAGCCCAGCCAGCACGCCGACGAAGGTTTCGATCATGGTTCCGCTTTCTCTTTCAGCTGGCGCGATCGCGCCAGGCCGTGGCCAGCAGCACGAAGGCGCCGAGATGGAATGAGAACGCCGCGGTCGGAATCTGCGCGAGCTGCCAGATCATCATGCTGGCGCCGGCGATCAGCCAGGCACCGACCAGATAAAGGCTCGCCAGCCGGGCCGACAGGGCGCGGCCGAAACGCCAGTGCAGCACCGCCACCGTGACCACCACGATGGCCGCCTTGATCGCCGCCATGCCGCGCAGCAGATGCGCCAGTTCGGGGTCATCGGCGATCGTCTGGACGGGGACGCCAAGCCACAGCGCCATCGCCACTGCTGTGGCACAGCCGAGCAGCAGATTGAATCGCAGCGAAGCCGACCGTGCGCGCTGGCGCTGCGCAGCAAGCTCGTTGGCGAGCGCCGTGGCAGCGGCGTTGCTGCTAGAGGTGATGGACATCAGGGGCCTCCGGTTCTGGGCGAAGTATGCGGCGCTTCAGCGCCCGCTTCGAGCGGACATCAATTCGGCTGCGGCAAAACTGCGGAAATCGACGCTGCCGCACAGCGGGCACAGATGCAGGCCAGGCCGCGTGCAGCTTCGGGAACAGTAGCCAGCAGCGCCGGATCGAAGCTTGCGGTCAGGCACCAGCAAGCGGTGTCGAAGCTGCCGCATTGCGCTGGCGCACAGGCGTTGGCGCCGCCGCACAAGGGGCAGGAAAGATTGCGAGCGGGTGTTGGCTGGGTCATCGGATCGGATTGTGGCAGGCACTTCAGCCTGCGCCACTTGAAGCAGACGTCTGTTCATCGAGGCGACGAACGACGCGCGCCGGATTGCCGGCGGCAAAGACATCCGGCGGGATATCGCGAGTGACCACACTGCCGGCGCCGATCACCGATCGATCGCCGATCGTCACGCCCGGACAGATCACCGCGCCACCGCCGACCCAGACATCCGAACCGATGGTGATCGGCCTTGCGGACTCCAGCCATTTGCGCCGCTCCACCGCGCTGATCGGATGGGTGGCCGTGTAGATCTGCACCGCAGGGCCGAACAGCACGTTGTCGCCGATGGTCACCGGCATGACATCGAGCACCACGCAGTTGAAGTTGAAGAACACCTTGGTGCCGAGAACGATGTTCGTACCGTAGTCGCAGAAGAACGGCGGCTGGATCCAGGCATCGGTCTGCTTGCCGAGCAGCTCGTTCAGCAGGCGCTGACGTTCTTCCTTCTGCTCCTCGCGTGTGGCGTTCAGCGCCAGGCACAGATTGCGGCAGCGATCGCGTTCCTGGCTGAGCACAGGATCGATCGGGTCATAAAGCTCGCCCGCGAGCATCTTCTGTTTTTCGGTTCTCATCTGGGTATGTCAGCGAGCCCGGCGCCTAAGTTCACTGGGCTGCGGATAAGCCCACCGAACGGCTAGCCGAAAATCCCGAGCAAGCTCAACGGAATCAACCCGATGAGCAATAGAACCGTCGGGTAGAAAGTCAGCGCAAAACCGAGCGACCGGGCCGCGGCACCGGAAGCGTAGCGCTTGTAGAACAGCAGCCGCGCGATCAGGAAAAGCCCTGAGGCCGCGACCAGCGCACCCAGCAAGCGGGGCGGCGCCAGGAACGCCCAGGCGACATAGACCGGCACCGCAAGCGCCACTTGCTCCAGCGTGTTCTGCAGCAAAGCCTGCAGCAGCCTGGCGCGGTCGCTGCCCTCGGTCAGCGCACTGCCATCGATATCGGCCGGCGTGAAGAAGCGGTGCTTCGCCAACCGCGCAATCGAGATTGCGAGCGTGGCGGCCGGAGGCAGCAAGCAAAGCGCGAGCAGTGACGCTCTTTCGGCAAGCGAGGCGCCGAGTGGATGCAGCGCATAAGCGGTCAAGGCCATCGCGGCGGCAGCGAGTGCCAGGCCGCTGGCCATGCCCTTGATCACGCCGCGTTGGTTCTGGCTAGTCTCAGTCAAGACACGCCGTTTCTCTTGTGTGCTTCATAAGCCGCGACCAGCTTTTTCGGAGCGACCTGCCGCCACGACTGAATAAGTAGGCCACGCAACATCGACTCTTCGACTGTGGCGAGCTGCACGTAAGTCCAGCCATGCTGGCCCCATTGCGGCACAGATAAAAATGTATCGGGGTCTGACATCGTCAGCGCTGCTTGATCTGCAGCCGGTAATTTGACGAGCACGCGCTGCTCCTCGCTGTCTCGAGCAGACAGCTGAGCAAATATCTTTCCTTTCACCCGAAACGAGGGGCTTCCGAAATGATCGCGCTGCTCCGCGTCCGGTAAAGACAGTGCAAGTTCCCTTGCGGCTTGCCATGAGAGCACGACGGTCACTGTTTACTTCGCGCCGGCTGTTGCTGATGAGGGCCTATCCCTGAACGCGGCATCGGGAATACACCACGGCGCTGGCGGGCTGGGCAGCGATGCCACAAGCGTGCGAAGACTGGCCTGAATCGGCGTCCATCGCTCTCCGTCAGGGCCTGATTCACGTTTGGCGACGTTGATCTGGCACAGCGCGGAACCGGCCCCGGCGCTTATCCGGTAAGCCGGTGCGTCATCGGCACGAAAGCTCATAGTGACCGTGCAGCTGCTGAACTTGATCGAGTCTTCGCGTGAATGGGGCAGGATGCCCATGTATTGAAGGCTTACTGTCTGATAGGGCTTGCGTGCTGTATTCCAGCGTTTGCTGGAAGTCTTGGAGATCGACGCAACCGGCCGGAAGCCGGAGCAGTCGTAATCGTCGGCATACAGGCCGATACTGAGTCGCGTTTCCGGAGATGCATTCTCGAATTCGAGCACGGTCTGTTCGTCGCTGTTCTCCGCGCTTGCCGGTGACCACGTGCATGCACAGAGAAGTACAGCGGTCGTCGCGAAGTTAGGGAGGCTCATTCGTTGATTGAAAAGGGTAAGGCGAGTCCAGACCCGCTATTTTGCAACGCACCCACGTTTGCCCAAAGAGCCAAGGCTTTCAAGCGCCGGCAGCACGTGGCTGCAGCGTCCTAAACTGCGCCACCGCCCCCAGCATCTCGGTCGCCACGAATAGCCACAACACAGGGATCACACCCTCGAACAAGATGTAGTACGCGATCAGCAGTGACACCACGCAGCGGCCGACAGCGTCGATCAATGCGAACACGCCGAGCGGTCGGATCAACCGCGCCGCAACCCAGACCAGCACCAGCATGCCGGCGAGGTTGACGAAGAACATCGCCAGTGGATCGAACACGGGTGCTGTCGAGCTGCCACCGATCCATCCATTCAGCCAGTACAGGAAGCGGATGAAGAATGGTGAAGTGAACGGCAGCGCCAGCGACATCACGCCGGTATCGAACAGGGCCCAGAAGCGGACCGTTTTCGCTGGCACGTGATCGTAGTTCGGCAGCTTCATGTCAGGCGCGGTCTTGATGGATCGAACGGATCATTTGGCTGGTGCGGTTTCGACGCTGCTGGGGCGTGCCAGCAGTTCGGCACTCCATTTCGCGACATTGGCCGGAACGCTTGCGGCGTCGACCATGAGCGGCAGGAATTGCAGGAACGGGATGTAGGCGATGTCGGCCAGGGTGTAGCGATCATGGACGAGGTAGTCCACGCCTTCGAGCTGGCGGTCGAGAATCTTCAGATGCTTGGCGATGTCGGCGGATGCCTTGGCGATCGATTCAAGATTCCATTTCGCTTCCGGGAAGAAGCGCTTCTGGAAGATGATCACGCCGGCCGGCGTCGCCATCTGGGCGTCGCAGAGGCGTAGGTGCATGTCGACTTCGGCGCGGCCCTTGCTGTCGCCAGGGATCAGCGCGGGTTCCGGATGCTCGTCTTCGAGGTACATCATGATCGCCGAGGATTCGTAGAGCACGAAGCCGTCTTCTTCCAGGGTCGGCACGCGGGCGTAGGGATTCAGCGCCAGGTATTCCGGCTTCTTGTGCGCGCGGCCGGCGAGGTCGACTTCGACCAGCTTGTGCGGAATGTTTTTCTCGATCAACGCGATGCGGACCCGGCGGGCGTAGGTCGAAAACGGGTGGTAGTGCAGGCGGATCATCGGGGTGCGGGTCCTGTGGTCGAGGTTGGCTAAGGGCTGGCAAACGGCGTCTGCCGATCATAGCCGCCGGATGCCGGATAATCGTCGGCATTCCGCTTCCATCTGCCGTGTCCACACCATGCGTTTCGAACTTCTTGCCACCGAGGGCGCCGCCCGGCGCGGCCGTCTGCATTTCCCGCGCGGCAGCATCGAGACGCCGCAGTTCATGCCGGTGGGCACCTACGGCACGGTGAAAGCGATGACGCCGGCCGAACTGCGCGCAGGCGGGGCGCAGATCATTCTTGGCAACACTTTCCATCTCTGGCTGCGGCCGGGGCACGAAACCATCCGCGCGCTCGGTGGCCTGCATCGCTTCATGAACTGGAACGGGCCGATCCTCACCGACTCCGGCGGCTTCCAGGTCTGGAGTCTGGCCGAGCTGCGCAAGCTGACCGAGGAAGGCGTGCACTTCGCCTCGCCGATCAATGGCGACAAGGTGTTTCTGTCGCCGGAGAAGTCGATCGCCATCCAGCATGGCCTGGGCAGCGACATCATCATGCAGTTCGACGAATGCACGCCATATCCGGCGACGCCGGAGGAAGCGCGCAAGTCGATGGAGCTGTCGGCGCGCTGGGCCGCCCGCTGCAAGACCGCGCATCTGGCCTGGACACCCGAGGCCGCACCGCCACCCCCGGACGGTACGCCGCTGCCGGAGACCGAGCCGCGCGGCGCGCTGTTCGGCATCGTCCAGGGCGGCATGCATGCGGACTTGCGCTCCGAATCGCTGCAGCGGCTGACCAATATCGGCTTCGATGGCTATGCGATCGGCGGCTTGTCGGTGGGCGAGCCGGAAGGCGAGCGGCTGAAGGTGCTCGATGCCATCGGCCCGATCCTGCCGGCGGATCGCCCGCACTACCTGATGGGCGTCGGCACGCCGCGCGATCTGGTGCAGGGCGTGGCGCGCGGCATTGATCTGTTCGATTGCGTGATGCCCACGCGCAACGCCCGCAATGGTCATCTATTCACGTCCGAAGGTGTGATCAAGCTGCGCAACGCGCGGCACCGCACCGATCCGGGGCCGCTCGACCCGGCTTGCGACTGCGAGACCTGCACGAACTATTCGCGCGCCTATCTGCATCATCTCGATCGCTGCAACGAGATTCTCGGTGCGAGGCTGAACACCATCCACAACCTGCACTACTACCTGAACCTGATGAAGCGGATCCGCGCGGCGCTCGAAGCCGGCACTTTCGCGGCGTTCGCGGCGGACTTTCTGGCCGGGCCGGAAGGGCAGTCGCGCCGCGGTGCGGAGGCTGCAGTGGCGGCCGATCAGGTGGGCGATCCGGACGCGGCGCTGAACTTGCCGGAATGACCGGGGTCGATTAAGTGCACCAAAAACTGGCAGGCGTTCCGCCCAGCCCCAAGCATGAGGACCGCATATGAAACTTCGTCACATCGCCCCGTTGTTCGCGCTCACGCTGTCTTGTGCAGCATTTGCAGACGCGGCACCCAGCGACAAGGAACTGCAGCAATTCGTGGCCGCCTCGGTTGAAGTCAACAAGATCAACAGCGCTTCGCTGGCCAAGCGGGAAGCCGCCACCACGGCCGCCGCTGCCGAGAAGCTCGAGGATGAAGCCACCGCGAGTATGGAAAAGGCGATCGAAGCCAAGGGCCTGACGGCCGATCGTTACGCCGAGATCTACACGGCGACGCAGAACGATCCTGCGGTCAAGGCCAAGGTGGTGGCGCTGGCGAAGCCGCACCGCAAGTAGAGCCGTGAAGCCTTGGCCCCGATCGAGCGGGCCAAGGCTGTTGTAGCGCTGTCGACAGTCCTGAGACGCCCCTAGAATGCTCGTCAATAACCGGGGCAGACGATGGACTGGAACAAGGGCAGGCGCAGCGGCAATGTCGAAGACCGGCGCAGTGGCGGCGGTGGAGGCGGCGGCAAGCTCGGCGCCGGCGCGATGCTCGCAGTCGTCGTCATCAGCGTGCTGCTCGGCAAGAACCCGCTGGAGATGATCGGCCTGCTCGAACAGTCCGGCGTTGCCGATGCCATCCAGGGCAGCAGCCAGCCGGGCACGGCACCACCGCAGGATGATCGCGAAGCCGAGTTCGTGGCCCGCATCCTGGGCGATACCGAGGACGTCTGGGGCGCGATCTTCCAGCAGGCCGGCAGCCGCTATGTCGAGCCCAAGCTGGTGCTGTTCGCCGGCCGTGTGCAGACCGATTGCGGTGGCGCCACTTCAGCCAGCGGGCCGTTCTACTGCCCGGCCGATCGGCAGGTCTATCTCGACACCAGTTTCTTCGTGCAGATGCGCGATCAACTCGGCGGCGGCGGCGATTTCGCCGAGGCCTACGTGATCGCCCATGAAGTGGGCCATCACGTGCAGACCCTGCTTGGGGTATCCGAGAAAGTGAATGCGGCGCGCCAGCGTGGCGAGGAGCTGCGGGGCGATGGCGGCTTGCTGGTGCGTCAGGAACTGCAAGCCGATTGCCTGGCCGGCGTCTGGGCGCATCACGCGCAGGCTCGCCACCAGTGGCTGGAGGCCGGCGACATCGACGAAGCGCTGCGTACTGCGACTGCGATCGGCGACGATCGTCTGCAGAAACAGGCGCAGGGCACGGTGGTGCCGGATGCCTTCACCCATGGCACCTCGGCGGAGCGGGTGCGCTGGTTCAAGGCCGGTTTCGAGGGTGGCGTAGTGGCCGGCTGCGATACCTTTTCGGCGAAGAACTTGTAGGTCGGGGTTGTAGGTCGGGCTTGGCCCGACAGCCCCTTCGCCGATCTGCGGCGCCGTCGGGCGTGGCCCGACCTACAGGCCCGCGCGCTGCATCAGAAAGTACGAAACGATCAGCGCGCCGGTGTAGAACACGCTGACAGCCGCCGCCGCTCCGAGCCGGGTGATGATATTTGCGGAGCGGACTTCGCGGTACGCATAGGCT
>NZ_CAISIQ010000195.1 GCF_903885465.1 uncultured Nevskia sp. | reverse complement strand
GCGCAATTCCGGTGCAAGCCGGACCAGAATCGAGGCGCGGAAACGGGTTGCCATCATAGAGCCGTGGCGCCTCGGCTTATCGGCGGCATCGCGCTGCCGGCTGTGAAGTCCGACAATGCCGGCCTTCCCGAAGCATCCGATCCCGCGATGTCGTCGCCCGATTCCACCCCTGCTGTCAGCCGTAGCGGCCTGCCCGGCCTGGTGCTGGGCGCGGTGCTCATTGGCTTCGCGGCGATCATCGTCCGGCTGGTCGACGTCGGACCGACGGCGGCGGCGTTCTGGCGGCTGGCGATCGCGGTGCCGGTGCTCGGCCTGCTGCGCTGGCGCTTGCAGCCGCGCAGTGCAGCGCCGACGGACCGCCGCGCGCCAGTCCATGCCTTGGGTCTGATGCTGCTAGCCGGCATCGCTTTCGCGCTCGATCTGGCGCTGTGGCATCGCTCGATCCACCTGACCTCGGTCGCCAATGCCACGCTGATGTCGAACCTGTCGCCGGTGTTCATCGCGCTGACCCTGCATTTCGGCTTCGGTGATCGCCACCCGCTGCGCTTCTGGATTGGCCTGGCGCTGGCCCTGATCGGTGCCGGCGTGCTGGTCGCCGACAGTTTCCGAATCAGCCACGAGACCGCGATCGGCGATCTGCTGGCGGTCGGCACGGCGGTGTTCTACGCGATCTACCAGCTGCTGGTCAGCCGCAGCCGGCGGCGTTACTCGGCGCTCGACGTAATGTTCTACGCCAGCCTCGCCGGTGCCATGCTCCTGCTGCCGATGGCGCTGCTCAGCGGCGAGCGCCTGATGCCCACCGGCCCGCGCGACGTCGCGCTGCTGTTGGCGCTCGGCCTGGTCGTCCACATCGGCGGGCAGGGCCTGATTGCCTGGGCGCAGGCGCATGTCACCGCTTCGTTCGCGAGCGTCACCCTGCTGGTGCAACCGGTTGCCGCTGCGGTGTTTGCCTGGGTCCTGCTTGGCGAAGGTTTTGGCCTGCAGCAGACGCTTGGCGGCATCGTCATCCTGGCCGGCATTCTGAACTGCCGGCTGGCGATGCCTGCACTGGTCCGGCCGAAATCTCTCTGATGACCGATCTGCCTTACCTCGCCGGCTACCCGCCGGCCACGCTCGATCAGGTGCGCAAGCTGATCGCCGAGCAGCGGCTGAGCGCGCACTTGGCGAAGAAGTATCCGGCGCGCCACGAGATCCAGTCGGACAGTGCGCTGCAGACCTATGTCGGCGATCTGAAGAGCGAATACCTGCGCAGCGCGCCGCCGCTGCACCGGGTCTGCTACGAAGGCGGCATGGAAGCGGTGCGCAATGCACTAGGCGTGCACGTTCGCTCGTCGAGAGTGCAGGGCGGCAAGCTGAAGATGAAGCGCGAGATCCGCATCGCCGCCGTGTTCCGCGAAGCGCCGCCGGAGTTCCTGGAAATGATCGCCGTCCACGAGCTCGCCCACATCCGCGAGCAGGATCACGACAAGGCGTTCTACCGCCTCTGCGAGCACATGCTGTCCGACTACCACCAGCGCGAATTCGATGCGCGGTTGTGGCTGACGGCGCGGCGCCTCGAAGGCAGCAAGTGACGCTCTACAAGCGCTACGCCGACGAACTTGCGACCCTGATCGCCAGCGGCGCGTTGCAGCCGGACGAGCGTCTGCCCTCGGTGCGCGAAGCCAGCCGCAAGCGCGCGCTGAGCGAAATGACAGTGCTGCGCGCCTATCACCGGCTGGAAGCCGGCGGCCTGATCGTCGCGAAGCCGCGCTCCGGTTATTACGTCTGCGCGCAGCGCGCCAAGCCGCCGAAGCCGGCGCTGTCGAAGCCGCTGGCGCGATCGACGACCATCGACAAGAGCGAGCTGATCTACGAACTGCTGGCCGCCATCCGCCGGCCCAGCGTGGTTCCACTGGGCTCGGCGTTTCCGAGCCCGAAGCTGCTGCCGCTGAAGGCGCTGCACGCCTCGTTGAACCGCAGCGTTCGCGGGCTTGATCCCTGGCGTACGGTGGTCGATCTGTCGCCGGGCAATCCCGAGCTGCGGCGGCTGATCGCGCTGCGCTACCGCGGTGATGGCATCGCCGTCGAACCGGAAGGTCTGGTGATCACCGATGGCGCGATGGAAGCGCTGAGCCTGTGCCTGCAGGCGGTCACCTCGCCGGGCGATGCGGTGATCATCGAATCACCGACCTTCTATGCCTCGCTGCAGGCGCTGGAACGCTTGCGATTGCGCGCCGTTGAAGTGCCGACCGATCCCGAAACCGGTGTCGATCTCGATGCCCTGGCCACCGCCCTCAAGCGCCACAAGCCGGCCGCCTGCTGGCTGATGACCAGCTTCCAGAATCCACTCGGCGCGTCGATACCGGATGACCGCAAGCAGAGACTGGTCGCACTGTTGGCGCAGCACGGTGTGCCGCTGATCGAGGACGACGTCTATGGCGAACTGCATTACGGCGAATCGCGGCCGAAGCCGGCCAAGGCCTGGGATGAGGAAGGCCTGGTGCTGCACTGCTCGTCGTTCTCGAAATGCCTGGCGCCGGGCTATCGCATCGGCTGGGCAGCGCCCGGTCGCTACACGGCGAAAGTCGAGCGGCTGAAGCTCGGCAGCAGCTTGTCGGCGGCAGTGCCGTCACAGCTGGCGCTGGCCGATTACCTTGCCACCGGCAGCTACGAACGCCATCTGCGCAAGCTCCGCGAGCAGCTGATCGCCGGACGCGACGCGATGCTCGCGGCGATCCAGCAGCACTTCCCGGACGGCACCCGGGTGACCCGGCCGGACGGCGGCTACTTCCTGTGGGTGGAGCTGCCGAAGAGTGTGGACACGCGAGCGCTGCAGCAGGCCGCACTGGCGCAGGACATCAGCATCGCGCCTGGCGCCTTGTTCTCGGCACGCGACGATTTCGGCCACTGCCTGCGCCTGAACTACGGCCATCCGGACGATGACCGTGTCGGCGCCGCGCTGGCAACGCTTGGGCGTCTCGCCCGCGGCTGAACTCCAGGCTTCAGGGCGCCGCGAACCGCAGTGCCAACTGGGCGGCGCCAACGAACAGACCGACGACCACACCAGTCAGCAGCACGCCGACGACGATGAAGTGCAGCGGCTTGCCGCTGTTGAAATCGCGCACCCGATTGCGATGGCTCTGCACGCCGAAGAACGCCCAGGCGACGCTCTGGATCACCTGCAGGGTCGACACGCTCGGTGCTTCGGTTTCGGGACGTTGGCTGGACATGGCGGGCTCCTCGTTGGGTCCTGAATGGACACCGCCACGATGAGCCCGATGACCAGGCGATCCAAGCACCAGATCGCGCGTGAAAAGCTAGGGCAGATGCGCGCGGTCTAGATTGCGCGAGCTGGCACCAGCCGCGCTTCCCGCACCGGCAGACAGCTCAGTGCGGCGATCAGCGCCAGCACCATGTCGGCGATCCACATCCACGAGTAATCGCCGAAACGGCTGATGGTCAGGCCGCCCAGCCAGGCGCCGAAGAAGCCGCCGATCTGGTGGCTGAGCAGGGTCAGGCCGAACAAGGTGCCGAGATAGCGGGTGCCGTAAAGCTTGGCGACCAGCCCGGCCGTCGGTGGCACCGTGGCCAGAAACGTGAAGCCGAGGCCGGCGGCGAACAGGTAGACGCTCAAGGCATTGCGTGGCGACATCATGAACAGCGCGATGAACAGTGCGCGGCTCGCGTACATCGCGCAGAGCAGGGATTTCATCCGCACCCGCTGACCCAGCCAGCCGGCTGACAGGCTGCCGGCGATGTTGAACGCGCCGACCAGCGCCAGCGCCGTGCCCGACACCGATGGCGACAAGCCGCACAGCGCGACTTCACCCGGCAGATGCGTGACCAGGAAAGCGACGTGGACGCCGCAGGTGAAAAAGCCGAAATGCAGTAACCAGTAGCTGCGATCGGCGAGGGCGATGTTCAACTGCGCGCGCAGGCCGGCGTCGGCAACGGCGACCGGCTTCGCAGGCCCGGCCAGACGGCCCGCCAGCGGCAGGCTCAACAAGGTCGACGCGGCGAGCGCATAGGCCGCGGTCATCCAGCCGAAGGCCGCAATCAGCGCCTGCACGATAGGCGCGAACAACAACTGCCCGAACGAGCCGCCGGCATTGATGAAGCCGGCAGCGAAGGCGCGCTTCTCGGCCGGCAGTTGCTGCGCGGTCGCGCCGATCAGGATCGAGAACGCGCCCGCGCCGGCACCGGCGGAAGTCATCACGCCGAGACAGATCAGCAGGCCGAACTCCGAACTGAAGGACGGCGCCAGCGCCAGCCCGGCGGCCATCAGCAGGCCGCCGAAGACGACCACGCGCACCGAACCGGTCTGGTCGGCAATCGCCCCGAACAACGGCTGCACGACGCCCCAGACCAGCTGGCCGATGGCCAGCGCGAAGCTGATCGAGACGATGCTCAAGCCGGTGCTGGCGCCGATCGGCTGCATGAACAGACCCAGCGACATCCGCGCGCCCATGGTCAGCGCCAGGATCGCGGCGGCGGCCAGCATCAGCGTCCAGGCGGCGCGGGAGGAGCTGGCAGTCGGGGTGGTCATCGGCGGGACGTTGCAAAGGGCGATGGCGAAAGCTTAGTCCAATGCTCCGGTCCGGCCTCAGGCCGCTGCCGTCTCGAACGCCGGCATCACGTCGCGGCTGAACAATTCCACCGAGCGGATGACCTGTTCGACCGTCAGATCGCCGAATGCGAACCAGGACACCAGGTAGTTCATACCGGTGCGCTCGGCCTCTTCCTCGACGAAGCGGCGCACCGTCGCAGGTGTACCGGCGATGCCGTTGCCTGCGGCTTCCACGCCTTCCCATTCGTCGGGATACAGCGCTGCCAGCGGCGGAAACGCTTGCCGCACCGACAGGCCATTGGCGAGCCACAGATGATCGAAGCTGGCGAACCATTTCTTGTACGCGCGGCTGGCGATGCGCTTGGCCTCGGCATCGGTTTCGGCGACCACGACATGACGGCTGACGCCGATCCTCGGCAGGCGCGCCAGCGGCTTGCCGAGCCTGGCCCACTCGGCGCGGTAGCGATCGGCAATCGCTTTCGCGCCTTCGTTCAGCGCCAGGGTGACGATGTTGACGTCGTGCTCGGCGGCCCAGACACAGGACTCCGGCGACAGCACGCCGTACCAGAGTTCCGGATGCGGCTGCTGCACCGGCCGCAGGGTCATCGGCACGTCGTTGAACTGGTAGTGCTTGCCGCTGTGGCTCAGACGCTCGTCGCGGAAGCCTTTCATCAGCACGTCGAAAGCTTCCAGATACATCTCCTGGGCCTTGGCGAAGTCGAGACCGAAGAACTTCAGTTCATATGGCGACACGCCGCGGCCAACGCCGAGCATGAAGCGTCCCTGGCTCATCTGATCGAGCATGCAGATCTCTTCGAGCAGACGCAGCGGGTGATACAGCGGCAGCAGATAGACCAGCGGCCCGATCTTGATCCGCTTCGTGCGCTGCGCAACCGCGGCCAGCAGCAAGCCGGGGCTAGGCGCATAACCGAGTGGTGTGGAGTGATGCTCAGCCACGTGATAGCCGTGCAGGCCACAGCGGTCATAGACGGCGGCCATCTGCAACCGCGCTTCCAGATGCTCGCCCAGCGGCAAGGCACTGTGATCGACATGGTCGAACACGCCGAACTTGATGGTCATGGTCTCGCTCCTCTCGTCCCGAATCCGCCGCGCTCTGTGGCGGGCTGGCTCGAGTATCGAGGCGTCGCGACTCAGTAAGCCAGCATCGGCCACCAACACAGGGTTTGCCCCTGACTTCGACTCAGGGCCGCAAGAAGGCTTTCAGGTCGTCAAGCGTGTTGGCATCGGCCGATCTCTTATCGGTTCTCCACCGCGCGATGCGCGGAAAGCGCAGGGCAATGCCGGCCTTGTGCCGCGTTGAAGCCTGAATGCCTTCGAACGCGATCTCGAAAACCTGCTCGGGATCGACGCTGCGTACCGGGCCGAACTTCTCCCGCGTGTGCTGCTTGATCCAGTGATCCATCTTGGTCAGCTCGACATCGGTCAGGCCCGAGTAAGCCTTGGCTACCGGCAGCAGCAGGCCTTCGCCGGGCGCGGGGCCGGCCCAGACGGCGAGCGTGTAGTCGGTATAGAGATTGGCGCGCCGGCCGTGACCGGCCTGGGCGTAGAGCAGCACGCAGTCGATGCTCATCGCGTCGAGCTTCCACTTCCACCAGGCGCCGCGTCGGCGGCCGGTCTGGTAGGCGGAATCGAGCCGCTTCAGCATCAGGCCTTCGACGCCGCGTTCGCGAGCTTCGGCGCGCTGCGTGGCGAGGCTGCTCCAGTCTTCGGAGACCAGGCATTCGGACAACTTCAGCCGAGGCGCAGCGAGCTGCGCGACGATCGTTGCCAGCTGCGCGCGCCGCTCGGCCAGCGGCCGCGCGCGCCAGTCTTCGCCCTGCCATTCGAGCAGGTCGTAGGCGACGAATGCGACCGGCGCATCGGCGAGCAGTTTCTTGCCGACGGTCTTGCGGCCGATACGGGTCTGCAGCTTGGCGAACGGCAGCACCTGGCTGCCGTCATGAGCGAGGATTTCGCCGTCCAGCACGGTGCCGTCCGGCAATTGTGCGGCGGCGGTTTCGATTTCCGGGAAGCGGCCGTTGAGCAGTTCTTCGCCGCGCGACCACAGAAAGCTCTCCCCGGCGCGCCGGATCAGCTGGCCGCGAATGCCATCCCATTTCCATTCGGCGAGCCAGTCGCTGACCGGCCCGAGCCCGGATGGCAGGCCGTCCTGCCAGACGCCATCCGCTGCGTCTTCCACCGGACTCGCGAGGCAGAACGGATACGGCTGCGAGGGATGGGCTTCGGTCGTGCCCGGTGCGAGCAGTGCTGCGAACGCGTCTGCCGAAGGCTGCCAGTGGCCGCCTTGCTGGGCCATCAAGCGCTGAGCGATCAGGCTGTCGGGCAATCCGGCATGCGCCGCCAGTGCGCGCGCCGCGAGACCGGACGACACGCCGACTCGCAGCGAGCCGGTCAGCAGCTTGTTGAACAGGAAGCACTCGTCCAGCGGCAGCCCGGCCCAGACCTCGATCAAGGCGGCGCGCTGCTCGTCCGGCGGACGGTCGCGCAGCGCCATCAGCCAGGCGACCCATTCGGCCAGGCCGCGCTCGATCGGCGCAGGCCGGTCGGCGCGATCGAGCAGCAGCGCCAGGGTTTCGGCGAGATCGCCGACATGGGCGTAGCACTCCTCGATCACTGTCGGCGACAGGCCGGTGGCATCGCCGATCCAGGCACGCAGCTGGGTCGGCGCGATCAGGCGCTTCAGCCGCTCGCCGGTCAGGAAGTACAGACCCCAGGCAGCATCGGCAGGCGGTGTGGTGGCGAAGTAGGCACGCATCGCTTCGACTTTCGCCGAGGTCGCGCGCGTCTCGTCCAGCCGCGCGTAGAGGGCGGCGAAGCGCTTCAAGGTTTGCCGTACTCAGTCACCGAAGCGGGGCAGCTCGTCGTTCGTGGTGTCCCAGTCGGCCTTGGCGCTGAGCAGGTAGTGATAGTCCGGCGTCCGGCCGGCGGGCTGGTCGAGCGAGCCGAGGCGGATGCGGATCAGCTCCGGATAGCTCGCCGATTCGCTGTACACCGGCGAGCCGCAGTTCGAACAGAACCAGCGTTTCTTGCCGGGGCTGGAGGCGTAGGCCTTCAGCAGTTCGCTGCCCGAGAGCAGGCGGAACGCCTCACGCGGTACCGGCGCGTTGGCCGCGAACGCGGTGCCGCTGGCCTTGCGGCACATCGCACAATGACAGAGGCCGATACGCGTGACTTCGCCATCGAATTGGTAGCGGATGCTGCCGCAGAGACAGCTGCCTGCTTGCATGATCGAGTCTCGTAAGAGGCGTGGAACTTCTGGGGGCGGAAGGGTGATTTGAAGACCGTGGGACGATGCCAAAATTCCATC
>NZ_CAISIQ010000194.1 GCF_903885465.1 uncultured Nevskia sp. | reverse complement strand
TGGCGCCGCTGGCCAACGAGTTCTCGGCGCTGGCTCAGGCGCGTGGTCTGGAGTTTCGCTACGTGGCCTCGTCGGCGATCGTCGAGACCGATCCCTCGCTGCTGCGTCGCATCCTGCAGAACTTCCTGTCCAACGCCGTGCGCTACACCCGCAGCGGCTGCGTGCTGCTCGGCTGCCGGCGCTTGCCCGGTGGCATCGAGATCGGCGTCTGGGATACCGGGCCGGGCATTCCGGCGGCGCGTCAGCCGGAAATCTTCGAGGAGTTCCGCCGGCTCGAAGCCGGACAGGATTTCGATCAGGGTCTGGGGCTGGGGCTATCGATCGCCGATCGGCTGTCGAAGCTGCTGCATCACCGGCTGGCGCTGCGCTCGACGGTCGGCCGCGGCAGCTGTTTCTCGATCGTGGTGCCGTTCGGTGATCGCAGTTCGATCGCGCCGCTGCGACCGGCGCCGGTGACCCGTTCGACCGATCGCCTGCATGGCCGGCTGGTGTTCTGCCTCGACAACGAGCAGTCGACACTCGATGCACTCGGCGCGCTGCTGACGCGTTGGGGCTGCCGGGTGATTGTCGCGCGCAATGCCGCCGAGGCATACGCCTGCTTCGGGCCGGATGCGGAAGTGCCCGATCTGGCGCTGATCGATTTCCACCTCGGCGAAGGCGCCAGCGGCATCGCGGTGATGGCCGAGCTGCGCCAGCGCTGGGGCGTGGCGGTGCCGGCGATCGTGCTGACGGCTGATCCGACCGAAGCCGCGCGCAACGCCGCCAGCGCTGCCGGCCTCGCGCGGCTGCCGAAGCCGGTGAAGCCGGCGGCACTGCGGGCCTTGATGAGCCGGATGATCCGCATCCAGAGTGCGGATGTCGTTGAAGTCGACGGCGACGCTCAGTCTTCGTCGGCAACGTCGGACTGAAGCTCGTCCATCGGTGGCGTCAGGCTGCCGGCGCTGGCATCGAGCAGGCGTCGCGCCAGCAGCGCCGCCTGCGTCCGCCGATACAGCCCCAGCTTGCGCAGCACGGCGGTGACGTGGGCTTTCACGGTCGCTTCGGTGATGCTCAGCTCGTAGCCGATCTGCTTGTTCAGGCGCCCATCGGCGAGCGCCATCAGCACCTTGAACTGCTGCGGTGTCAGGGTGGCGATCTGCCGGGTCAGCGCCTGTTCGGCGGCATCCTGATCGACGCCATCGGCCAGGCCCTCCGGCAGCCATTCGTTGCCATCGAGCATCGCTCGCACGGCTTCGCCGATGACCGCCAGCGACGCCGATTTCGGGATATAGCCGCAGGCGCCGAAGTCGATCGCGCGGCGGATCACCAGCGGATTTTCCTCGCCGGAGACGATCGCCACCGGCAGATCCGGGCGCAGGCCGCGCAGCTGGATCAGCGAGGAAAAGCCGCTGCTGCCGGGCATCCGCAGATCGAGCAGCACCAGGTCGCAATCCGGCTGGGCATCGAGCTTGGCGAGCAGTTCGATCAGCGAAGCGGTGGCTTCGACGATTGCTTCTGGCACGGCATCGGCCACGGCAGCGGTCAGTGCGGCGCGGAACAGCGGGTGGTCATCGGCGATGAGCAGGCGATACATGGCGGCCTCGGGCAGCGCATTCAGTACGCGCATTGCAACACCCTACGACCTTGGTCGCGATACGACCTAAGGTGAATGGCCGCGCCTGCTCCTGATCGCCACTCTTCGTCTGCGGCCTTCGATGCCGCTCCCGGATCACCTGTCCGGGCAACGAACGATGATGAGGAGTGAGGAGATGATGCCTGCCCGCAGCCGCTTTGCCGTCGCCCTGTGCGCTGCCGGATTCGGCATGGCGACGCTGCCCGCGTTCGCAGCACCGGTGGATGAAGACACCGCCGCGGTGATCCAGGATCTGAAGCGGCGCATCGAGGCGCTGGAACAGCAACTCTCCGCCAAGGCCGCGCAGCCGGCCGCAGAGGTTGCCGCGCCGGCAGCTGTTGCGCCTGTTGCACCAGTCGTTGCTGCGACGGCACCAGCACCAGCACCGACACCGGCAGCCGTCGCCAACGGCGGCGACTTCAAGCTGGCCTGGGGCGGCTATATCAAGACCGACTTCATCACCTCGCGCTACAGCGACGGCGCGGTGCCCCAGAGCCTGGGCCGCGATGCCTACATTCCGAACTCGATTCCAGTGGCCGCGACCGGCGCCGAGAATGCCCGCACCTATACCGATCTGCACGCCAAGGAAACCCGGCTGTACCTGCGCGGCTCGGGCCTGATGTACGGCCACAAGGTGGCGATCAATGCCGAGTTCGATTTCATCAGCGGCCAGCTCGGCCAGGGCATCGCCGGTGCGCCGAACGAAGCGGTGACCAATCCCTACAACCCGGCGTTCCGCCTCGGCTATCTCGATTTCGACAACTTCCGCATCGGCCAGGACTGGTCAACCCTGCAGAACATGGTGGCGCTGCCGGACATCATCGATCTGGTCAACTGGCCATCCGAAGGCACGGTGTTCTCGCGCCAGCCGATGATCCGCTACACCTACGGTCCGCTGGCCGTCGCGCTGGAGAACAGCGAATCGACGGTCGCCACGCTCGGCGGCAATGCCTTCACAGTGACCGACGACAACACGCTGCCGGACCTGGTCTGGCGCTACACGCTGAAGACGGCGGCCTGGGGCGACTACACATTGTCCGGCGTGGTCCGCCAGGTCACCGATCGCGGCACCGTGGCCGGTGGCAATGACACCTCGATGGGCTACGGCCTGAGCTTCGCCGGCAAGATTCCGCTCTGGGGCCAGGACGATCTGCGCTTCACCTTCAGCGGCGGCGATGGCTTCGGCCGCTACATGGCGCTGAACACGGTCGGTGATGCCGTGGTCGATGCCAACGGCAAGCTGCGCACCGTCGAGGTCTACAACGGCTTCGTCGCCTGGCACCACCCGTGGAACGAACAATGGCGCTCGAACCTGGCGCTGTCCGCCCTGCACGCCAACACCGGACAGATCGACGAAGGCTCGATCTTCGGCCCCGGCGTGTCCCGCAACGTGCGCAGCGCCACCTTGAACCTGCTGTATTCGCCGATCCCGAAGATCACCTTCGGCGCCGAATACCGCTACGCGCGACGCGACACGGTCGGCAATCTGTCGGGCGACATGAGCCGGCTGCAGTTTTCGGCGCGTTACAACTTCTGAAGCAAGAACGGCGCTTTCTTTCGACGTCATCCCCGCGTAGGCGGGGATCCAGTTCTGAAGTCTGCGCACCGCTGTTTGCAGAGAACTGGATCTCCGCCGTCGCGGAAATGACAGTGGGTGTTGAGCTTGGCAATCAAGCCCAGTTCTTCGCCAGTGCCGGGCTGCTGGCGGTGCCGCGCAGCAGCAGATAAGCCAGCGGGCCGAACGAGCCCAGCGCCAAGGTCGCGACGATGTACGGCCAGACGGTGACACCGCGGGCGCGGGCATCGCCGGCCATCCAGACCATGACCAGGGTCAGGGCGATGACCAGATCGGTCAGCACCTGCAGGCCGGCGGGATGCAGGTGGCTGGCGAAGATGCCGAAGTAGCCGACTTCCTTCAACGCGTAAGCGGACAGGATCGAGAACGGCAGCAGGATGGCGAACAGGATGGGGCGGGGCAGGTTCATGGCGAATCTCCGGACGAGTGGGCTTGGACGGCGAGCGCAGAATCCGCGCCTGACTGCGGCGCTGCAATTACCTCGCAGGTCATCGCTTTGAGGTGGGCGCATCGCCACAATCGCTGCTATGAACGCGATCCATCCGACGTCCGCTGCCCCCTCCCGCTTCGGTGACACGCTGCGCCGCACGCGGACTGTTCGCCGCCGCAGTCAGCTTGATCTGGCGCTGTCGGCCGGCTTGTCGCAACGGCATCTGAGCTTTCTCGAGTCCGGCCGGTCGCAGCCAAGCCGGGCCATGCTGCTGCGGCTGGCCGAAGCGCTGGACCTGGGGCTGGCCGATCGCAACGACTGGCTGATCGCCGCCGGCTTCGCGCCGATCTATCCGCAGCGCTCGATTGAAGCCGCAGACATGACGCCAGTGCGCGAAGCATTGGCCCGAATGCTGCGCCACCACGAACCGTTTCCGGCGATGGTCATCGACCGCGCCTGGAATCTGGTGATGAGCAACGAGGCGACCGAGCGAATGATCACGATGGTCAGCATGGTCGCCGGTCACGCCAGCTCCGATGCGCTGTGGCAGACGGTCTGCGGCGACGGGCCGCGCAACATGGTCCAGATGAGCCTGCATCCGGCTGGCCTGCGGCCGTTCGTGGTCAACGCCGATGAAGTGGTCGCGGCGCTGTTGGCGCGGCTGTCGCAGGAAGCGCTCGATCACCCGCCGTCGGCGCGGCTGCGCGAGGTGGTGATGGCCTATCCGGGAATCGCGGCGGCGGCGCGCAACATCGATGTGTCTGCGCGCCTGTCACCGGTGCTGGCGACCCACTTCCGCATCGCCGGCCAGGATCTGCGGCTATTCGCGATGCTGTCGCGCTTCGACATGCCGCGCGATCTGACCGCCGAAGATCTCAGAGTGGAAACGCTCTATCCGGCCGATGCTGACAGCGAAAAATTGCTGCGCGGCATGGCCGGATCGCCCTGAATCAGGGAACCGGCGTCAGTCCTGCGCCGTCACCACCGAAGCCGCCATCGACCTTGCTCGATTTCAGGCTGACCTTGCTGAAGCCGGACAGGCTGACCAGGCCGATCAGATCGACCACGCGGCCGTAGGCGATCTTCGAATCGCCCTGCACGAATACCAGGGTGTCCGGGTCCTGGCGGGACAGTTCGATCAGCCGCGGCTGCAGCGCGTCCGGCGCGGTGGCCAGCGGGCCGAGGCCGTCGCCGGCGTCGATGAAGTAGTTGCCGTTGGAATCGATCGACACCACGGTCGGTTCCTTGGGCTTGTCGCTCTGGGCCGAGCTGGCCTTCGGCAGCGTCACCGGCAGCTGCGACATCATCAGCGGCGCGGTGACCATGAAAATGATCAGCAGCACCAGCATCACGTCGACCATCGGGGTGATGTTGATCTCGGCGACCGGTGCGAGGTCGGCTTCTGCGTGGACACGCTTCTTGGCCATCTTGTCTTGAGTCCTGATTCGGAATGGGCACGCCGCGGGGCGTAGTGTGGCTACGCTGAGCAGGATCGGTGCCAGGAGAGTGGGTCCGAGTTTATCGCGCAGCCTCCCAAGCCGTCTAATGCCGTTTCCAGCGCGGGGAACGCCATGAATTCATGACAATTTCGTGAAATCTCATGGCTGGAGACTCGCCGTCAGGCAGATTTCATCCGCGCCGGCCATGCTCTGGTCCATTGCTTGCGAGACCGATGCGATGCCGAACCGATACGCCAGCGCGCGTTCATTGCCCAAGTTGGGCGCCAAGCTGATCCAGCTCGGCGCGGCGCTGCTGCTGGCCGCCTGCCAGTCGCCCGCAACGCTGCCGGATGCGGCCGCCCAGCCCGCACCGACCATCGCGGTGAAGCTGATCGCGCTGAACGATTTTCACGGCAACCTGCTGCCGCCACGCGATCCGACCCTGCTGCCGGACCGCGCCGGCCAGCCGGACATTCCGGTGCCGCTCGGCGGTGCGTCTTATATCTCGACAGAGGTCGCCCAGCTCAAGGCGGCGAACCCGCGCAATGTCGTGGTCGCTGCCGGTGACCTGATCAGCGCCAGCCCGCTGCAAAGCTCGCTGTTTCACGATGAGCCGGCGATCGCGGTGATGAACGACATCGGCCTGGAATTCAGCGCCGTCGGCAATCACGAGTTCGACCGCGGCCGTGCGGCGCTGCTGCGCATGCAGCGCGGCGGCTGCGCGCCGGATGGCAGGCCGGGTGAGGACACCTGCGTGAACGGGCCCTTCCCGGGCGCCGCTTTCCGTTACATGGCCGCCAATGTCGTCGACGAGACCGGCGTGCCGCTGCTGCCGGCGGTCGGCATCAAGACCTTCCTCGTCGACGGCCGCATGCCGCTGAGCATCGGTTTCATCGGTTTGACGCTCGAAGGCACGCCGGAACTGGTCAACCGCACCGGCATTGCCGGCCTGCGCTTTCTCGACGAAGCCGAGACAATCAATCGCGAAGCGGCGGCACTCACCAAGCAGGGCGTGCGGGCGATCGTGGTGCTGATCCACGAAGGCGGCGAACCGCCGGTGGGCGCGGACCTCGACGACGAAAGCTGCCCCGGTTTTGCCGGCGCGATCACCGGCATCGTCGCCAAGCTCGATCCGGCGATCGATCTGGTGATCAGCGGCCACACCCATCGCGTCTATCGCTGCCGGCTGCCGACGTCGGATCCTGCGCGCACCATCCTGGTGACCAGCGCCGGTTCGGCCGGCCGCTATCTGACCGATATCGATCTCCAGCTCGCTGCCGATACCGGCGACGTGCGGAGTGCAGCCGCGCGCAATGTGCCGATCGTCAACGACAGCACAGCGAACGCGCGGCCTGATCGCTATCCGCCGCTGGCACCGGAACCGAAAGTTGCAGCGATCGTCGCCGAGTTCGATCGCCGTTCCCGCGAGCGCAGCCTGCAGCCAGTCGGACGCATCACCAGCGCGCTGTCACGGCAGCAGGACACGGCTGGCGAAATGCCGCTCGGCTATGTGATCGCCGATGCCCAGCTCGCCGCGGCTGCGAAACAGGACGATCGCCGCGCCGATCTCGCGCTGATGAACCCCGGTGGCGTGCGTGCCGAGCTGGCGCCGCTCGATGCGACCGGTACGGTCACTTATGGACAGGTCTACACGGTGCAGCCGTTCGGCGGTGCGCTGATGACGATGACCCTGAGCGGCGCGCAGATCGACGCGCTGCTCGAACAGCAATGGCGCGCCGATGGCCGCTACGCGATCCTGCTGCCGTCCCAGGGTTTCGAGTACGCGTGGAAAGCGAGCGCGCCGCTTGGTGCGCGCATCGATCCGGCCAGCATCCGCCTGCGCGGCAAGCCGCTGTCGCCGACTGGCCGCTACCGGGTCAACGTCAATGCCTTCCTGGCCAATGGCGGCGACGGTTTCCGGGTGCTGCTGGAAGGCACCGAGCGAGTCGAGTTCGGCATCGATCGCGACGTGCTGATCGACTACCTCGCTGCGCAGCCCGTGCCGCCGCCGAAGCTCGGCCGCATTCGTCGCCTCGATTGATGAGACTGACCTCGCCGCCAATGCTCGGCGGCGAGGCAGGCTTCAGGCCGCGCCCGCTGTCCGACGGTCAGGCACCAGCCCGGAATGCCGCAGCAGCGCTTCCACTTCCGGCTTGCGGCCACGGAAGGCGACGAACAGATCCATCGCGTCCTGCGAGCCGCCGTTGGCCAGCACGGTATCGCGGAAGCGCCGGCCGGTGTCCGGCGAGAAATCCGATTCCTCGAACGCCGCGAAGGCGTCGGCGGACAGCACTTCGGCCCACTTGTAGCTGTAGTAGCCGGCCGCGTAACCGCCGGCAAAGATGTGGCCGAAGGAGTTCGGCATGCGGTTCCAGGCCGGCGGCGGGAACACGCTGACCTCGGCACGCGCCGCGTTGAGGGTGTCAAGAATTCCGACGCCGCTGGCGGTATCGCGATGCAGGCGCAGATCGAACAGCGAGAACTCGACCTGGCGCAGGGTCATCAGCCCGGCTTGATAGCCACGGCCGGCCTGCAGCTTGGCGAGCAGCGCATCGGGGATCGTTTCGCCAGTCTTGTAATGACGGGCGAAGCCGTTGAGCGTGGCGCGGTCATAGCACCAGTTCTCCATGAACTGGCTGGGCAGTTCCACGGCATCCCAGGCGACGCCGCGGATGCCGGACACCGAAGCCTCATCGACCCGGGTCAGCAGGTGATGCAGGCCGTGGCCGAACTCGTGGAACAGGGTGACCACTTCGTCGTGGGTCAGCAGGGCCGGCGCACCACCCAGCGGAGGGGTGAAGTTGCAGGTCAGATAGGCCACCGGACGCTGCAGGCCGGTGGCGGTCTGGCGACGCACCAGGCATTCGTCCATCCAGGCGCCGCCGCGCTTGTCCTGACGAGCGTAGGGATCGAGGTAGAACAGACCGATCTCCGAGCCATCAGCCTCCGCGAGACGCCAGGTAGTCACGTCCTTGTGCCAGGTCTTGATGTCGGCCGCGGCTTCGATGCGCACGCCGTACATGCGCTCGACGACTTCGAACATGCCGGCAATCACCTGCTGCGCCGGGAAGTACGGGCGCAGTTCTTCCTCGGAATAGCCGAGCTTCTGTTCTTTCAGCTTCTCCGAGTAATAGGCCATGTCCCAGGGCGCAAGATCGGTCAGGCCATCACGGGCCTTGGCGAAGGCGCGCAGCTCGTCCAGTTCGGCGAGCGCGAACGGCTTGGCCTTGACTGCCAGATCGAGCAGGAAGGCTTCGACGGCATCCGGCGATTCGGCCATCTTGGTCGCCAGCGACAGCTCGGCGAAGTTGTTGAAGCCGAGCAGGCGCGCTTCCTCGTCACGCAGCGCGATGATTTCCTGCATCAGCGGCGTGTTGTCGAACTGGCCTCCTTGCGGGCCGAGTTCCGAAGCACGCGTGGCGTAGGCCTCGTACAGCTCGTGGCGCAGCTCGCGGCTGTCGGCGTAGGAGATGACGGCGTCGTAGCTCGGGAAATCGAGGGTCAGCAGCCAGCCCTGGAGTTCCTTGGCTTTCGCCTTCTCGGCGGCCTGGGCCTTGCCTTCCTCGGTCATGCCGACCAGCAGCGCTTCGTCGGTCACGTGCTTCGACCAGGCCTGCACTGCGTCGAGCAGGTTTTCCTCGAACTTGGTCTGCAGCTCGGACAGGCGCAGCGCGATGACCTTGTAGCGCGCTTTCTGCTCGGCCGGCAGCGCAATGCCTGACAGCTTGAAGTCGCGGATCGCGTCGGTCAGCACTTTCTTGCGGGTCGGCGAGAACGAGGCGGCCGCCGGGCTGGCGGCGAGTTGCTCGTAGGCCTGGAACAGCGCTTCGTTCTGCGACAGTTCCAGGCCGTATTCGGTGATCTTCGGCTGCACCACATTGAAGGCCTTGCGCCAGGCGCTGGTCGAGGTGACGCCGAACAGATGCTGGATCGGCCCCCAGGCGCGGCTCATGCGATCGCTCAGATTCTCCAGCGGCTCGATCAGACCTTCCCAGCTCGTCGCCTTGCCGCCGGACAGCAGCGCGTCGAGCGCGGCGCGGTTGTCGGCCAGCACGCCGTCGATCGCCGGTTCGGCGTGCTCGGGCTGGATGGCGTCGAACGCCGGCAGAGTGTTCGGGGAGACGGGGGCGAGCAGCGGATTGGTCATGGGGAATGCCGGAAAAATTCTGATCAGTTCAAGAGATGCAGGCTGCAGGTGCCTGGTTCAAGAGCGCGGTTCAAAGCTGGAAGCGAGGATCGTCGCACGGCCGGGCGCTGCCATGCCTATCGAAAATGCTGATCGCGACGATCAAGCAGGCCCGCTTCCTGCGAGAGCCGTGAAGCGGTCGCGGTATCATGCAGGCCGGTTCCCGCTGCCCATCGAGAGACCCGTTTCCGTGCGCCCTATCTCAAGTCTGATCCTGAGCTTCTTCGCTGCCCTGCTGTTGCTGAGCGCCTGTAGCGGCCAGCAGCTGACCAATGACCTGACCTCCGACAAGGGCTATCGACTGTCGTCGAACGTCGGCTTCGATGCGGCCACCGGCCTGCAACTCGATGTCTACAGCCCGAACGGCGTCGCCAACGCGCCGGTGGTGGTGTTCTTCTTCGGCGGCCGCTGGCAGGAAGGCAGCAAGGAAGCCTACAAGTTCGTCGGCCAGGCGCTTGCGGCGCGCGGCTTCGTTGCCGTGCTGCCGAATTACCGCCTGTATCCCCAGGTGCGTTACCCGAGCTTCCTGACCGACAACGCCAAGGCCGTGAAGTGGGCGCACAGCCAGATCGCCCAGTACGGCGGCGACCCCACCAAGATCGTGGTGATGGGCCATTCCTCCGGCGCCTACAACGCGGCGATGCTGACCCTGAATCCGGCGCTGATGAAATCGGTGGGCGGTGATCGCGCCTGGATCCGCGCCATGATCGGCCTCGCCGGCCCCTACGATTTCCTGCCGCTCACCGATCCGGATCTGCGTGATCTGTTCGGCGCTCCGGAAAACTACGACCAGACCCAGCCGATGATGTATGCCGACGGCAGCAATCCGCCGATGCTGCTGATGCACGGCCAGGACGACAAGACGGTGTTCTCGAGCAACACCGAACATCTGGCGGCGCGTATCCAGCGAGCCAATGGCCCGGTGGAGACGGTGATCTACCCGGAAATGAGCCACCGCAAGATCATTGCGACCCTGGCAACTTCCTCGCTGATCAAGTTCGCGGTCGGCCAGAGCGACGTGATGTTCTACGTCAACGATTTCATCAAGCGCAACACCGGCGCCAACGCGCCTAAGCCGCGCCAGGAAGCACCGGGCGGCCTGCAGACGATCGTCCCGACACCATGATCTTCGCCCTGATCCGACCATGATCCGTGCGTATCGCGGCGCGCTGCCAAGGCTGGGCCAGAACGTCTACATCGACGAGCAGTCCTGTGTCATCGGCGATGTCGAACTCGGTGACGATGCCTCGGTCTGGCCGATGGCGGTGATCCGCGGTGACGTCAACTTCATCCGCATCGGCGCGCGCAGCAACGTCCAGGACGGCGCGGTGCTGCACGTCACCCACGACGGCCCGCTGCTGCCCGGCGGCATGGGCCTGATCGTCGGCGACGACGTCACCATCGGCCATCAGGCGATCCTGCATGGCTGCACCGTCGGCAACCGCTGCCTGATCGGCATGGGCGCCAAGGTGCTCGACCGCGCGGTGATCGAGGACGATGTCTTCATCGCCGCCGGTGCACTGGTCGGCCCCGGCAAGCGTCTGGAATCCGGCTGGCTGTATCGCGGCAGCCCGGCAGTGCAGGCGCGCCGGCTGAGTGAGCAGGAGTTGTCGAACCTGGCCTATTCGGCCGCTCATTACGTCAGAGTCAAGAACAACTACCTGCAGGGCTGAAGCTCGGCCCGCATCGATCGCAACCCAACCCAAGAGCCCCGTCAGACATGACTCGCAAGCTAGTGCTGCTGCGCCACGGCCAAAGCCAGTGGAACCTCGAAAACCGCTTCACCGGCTGGGTCGATGTCGACCTCACCGAGCAGGGCCGCGCCGAAGCGAAAGCCGGCGGCGAGCTGATGCTCGCCGAAGGCCTGAAGTTCGACTGCGCCCACACCTCGGTGCTGAAGCGCGCGCTGCGCACCCTGAACATCGCGCTCGACGCGATGGACCAGCAGTGGATTCCGGTGACCAAGTCCTGGCGCCTGAACGAGCGCCACTACGGCGCGCTGCAGGGTCTGGACAAGGCCGAGACCACCGCCAAGCACGGCGAGGCGCAGGTCAAGATCTGGCGCCGCAGCTACGACATCCCGCCGCCGGCGATGGAACTCAGCGACGCTGGCCATCCGGCCAACGATGCGCGCTACAAGAAGCTCGACATCAACGCACTGCCGGGCACCGAATCGCTGGCCACCACGCTCGATCGCGTGCTGCCGTACTGGCATGACCAGATCGCCCCGCAGCTGCTGGCCGGCCAGACCGTGCTGGTCGCAGCACACGGCAACAGCCTCCGCGCGCTGTGGAAGTACCTGATGGGCCTCGGCGAAGCCGAAATCCTCGAAGTGAACATCCCGACCGGCATCCCGCTGCTGGTCGAACTGGACGACAAGCTCAAAGTCGTCAGCCATCGTTACCTCGGCGACCCGGAAGCGGCGAAGCGCGCCGCCGAAGCGGTGGCCAATCAGGCGAAGGCGAAGCACTAAACCGCCTTCGCGTCGGTTCTGCGGCCCTGTCCTGCATCGCAGGGCAGGGCCGTTTTCGTTGCTGTGGGCTTATCGGGCTGGCGTGGCTTTGAGCCGCTCCAGACGTGTCTGCAGGCCGACACGGATCTGCGGGTTGTAGAGCGCCTGTACCTGGTCGAGCGTGCGCAGCGCCTGCTCGGCCTGCGCCAGGGCTGCTGCTTTGTCGTTTTTCTTGGCGTCGAGTTCGGCAAGACCCATCTGGGCCTCGGCAACTGTGGGCAGAGCCCGGCCATCGGCGTGCAGCATCACCGCCGCGAACTCCGCACGGGCCAGCGACTGATCGCCGTGTTCGGCGAGGTGCTGCGCCCAGCGGACGCGGGCGTCGAGCGCCGCCTCGATGCCCGGACGGCCGAGCTTGCGATAGGCCTCATGGGCGGCGGCGAACTGCTGGCCGGCTTCGCCATCGCGACCGAGTGCGGCCAGCGCTTCGCCGAGCGCCAGCACGGCGTCCGCCTGACGCAACTCGACCGGCTTCGAGGTGATCGCCACCGTGCTGGCACGCTGCAGCAGGGGCAGTGCGGCGGCGGCCCGTCCCCGGTCGAGCAGAAACCGGCCATAAGCGAGTCGGAACCAGGCGCCGCCTTCGCCCGACGAGGTGGGTTCATTGCTGCTGTCGGGGTCTGGCGGTGCTTCGAGCAGCTCGTTTTCCTTTGCGAACAGCGCTTCCGCGTTGGCATCGTCGCCTGCCCAGTGCATCAGCGTGGCTCGCCAGAGCACCGCTTCGAGCTGGGTATCGACGGTGCGCCCGAAGGTCGCCAGGACCATCTTCTCGCCATCTTCGTAGGCCTTGCGCGCCGCGTCGCGATGGCCGAGCCGCCGTTCGTAGTGAGCCAGTTCGACGGTCTGCCAGGCAATGAACCAGTCATTGCGAACCGGCCACGTTTGTTCCATGGCGATCGATTCCAGCGCCGTGCGCCGCGCTTCCGCCAGTTGGCCGTCCGCCGCCAGTGCCTGGGCCAGATAGAAACGTGGCCAGCGCTGGCTGCTGTCCTGCGGCGCGCGGTTGGCGTAGATCCCTGCGGCTTGCTGCAGATAACCCAGCGCCCGCTTGGCGTCGCCGGTATCGGCTGGGTAATGCCGGGCCATCGCGGCGAGCCACTGCGCCTCGACCGGCGAGCCGGTCAATCCCTGGCTGCGGATCAGGCTCGCGGCTTGATCGAGCAATGGCAGGCCGGAGCTGAAATCGCCGTACTCGATGTAGACGTTGGCCTGTTCGATCAGGCTGTCGACAATGCGCGGGTCGCCGCCACCATGCAGTTCGGCAACCAGTGCGCGATAGCGCTGGTTGGCCTGTTCGACGCGCGGCAGATCGTGCCACTGTCGAAACAGCTTGCGGGCCAGTTCCAGCAGTTCCAGCCGGGTCTCGGGTTGCTGCTTCAGCTCGCCGTCGAGATCGTCGACGATCAGGTCGAGCATTTCCCGAGCGGTGATCGAACCGGCCGGCCGGTCGCTGGCCACCAGGCGGCCGCTGGCACCGAGCACCTTGAGCAGGAAGTCGCGCGTCGCGTTGGCGCGGCCGGCTTCGCTCATCGCGAGGCTGGCCGCCTGCTTCGCGCGTTGCGCCTGCCACAGGCTGACGGCACCGCCGACGGCGATCGACAAACTCAGCAGGGTCGCTGATGCGATCGCCAGCCGATGACGGCGGACGAACTTCAGGCCGCGTTCGACACGGGTGATATGACGCGCCTCGATCGGCTGATGGGCGAGATGGCGGCGCAGGTCGTCGGCCATCCGCTCGACCGAGTTGTAGCGCGCTTCCGGCCGACGCGACAGCGCCTTGGCGAGGATGGCATCGAGATCGCCCTTCAGCGCCCTGCCTAGCGCCTTTGCATCCACTTCACCGACTTCCCGGGCGAAGCCGCTGATGGTCAGGTTCGAGGCCAGTCCGCGCTCACCTTCGTCAGCTCCAGCGGTTCGGCCGCGCGGCGCGCCTGGCCGGCGGCCGCAAAGCAGTTCATGAAGCACCACGCCGAGCGAATAGACATCGGTCGCCGCGGTCACCGTGCCGCCGGCCAGTTGTTCAGGCGCTGCGTATTCCGGCGTTGCCGAGCGGCCGGCGAGGCGAGTGATCTCGGTGAGATCGCCACGGCCGTCGTCGTCGATCAGCTTGGCGATGCCGAAGTCGAGCAGCTTGGCGCGGCCGTCGTCGGTGACCAGGATGTTCGACGGCTTCAGATCGCGGTGGACGATCAGCCGCGCATGAGCGGCGGACACCGCGTCGAGCACCTGCAGGAACAGCTGCAATCGTGCGGCGACCGGCAGCCGGCGTTCGCGGCACCAGGCGTCGATACGCTGGCCGTCGACCTTCTCCAGCGCCATCCACGGCTGGCCGTCGTCGGCGATGCCGGCGTCGTAAAGCTGGGCGACGTTCGGGTGGCTGAGGCCGGCGAGGATGTCGCGCTCGCGGTTCAGGCGCAGCCGGGCGCCGGCGGTCAGCAGCCAGGTGTGCGGCAGTTTCAGCGCCACGTCGCGGTTCAGTGTGCCGTCGATCCGGCGCGCGCTCCAGACCTCGCCCATGCCGCCTTGGCCGAGCGGCGTCAGCAGTTCGTAGGGGCCGATGCGTCGCGTCGCCGAGAAGGTCCAGGGATCGCCGGTCGGGCTTTCGCGCAGCCGAGGTTGGTCGGCCGGCGGCCTGGCCTTGACCTCGGCATGGGCGAGCGCTGCCGTGCGCAGCAGCGGTGCGAGATCGGCGTGCTCGTCGGGTAGCTGCCGCAGCCAGGGCTCGCGAGCCTCGGCCGGCAGATCCAGAACTTCATCGAGCAAGGTCGAAAACGTTTGCCAGCGCTCGGCTGGCAGGTCGGACAGCGAAGCGGTCATTTCAGGCTCAGGCCAGCAGCAGGCGCATCAGGGTGCGGGCCTTTTCCCAGTCGCGGCGTACGGTGCGTTCGGTGAGGCCGAGCGCTTCGGCGATCTCGGCTTCGGAAAAGCCGCCGAAGAAACGCATCTCGACGACCTGGGCCAGCCGCGGTTCGCGGGCACGCAGCGCGGTCAGCGCGTTGTCGACGATCAGCGGATCGTCGTCGACCGGCGCACCCGGCTCCTCGACCAGCATCTCCAGCCGCAGCACTTCACCGCTGCCCCGCCGTTCGGTGAGCCGTTCGCGGGCGAGGTCGACGATCACCGAGCGCATCACGCTGGAGGCGTAGCAGAAGAACTGGCGCCGCGCCTTGCCGTCGAGCTGCTCCGGGCCATTGGCCATCAGCTTGAGATACGACTGGTTGACCAGGGCGGTGGTGTCCAGAAGCGTGAATTCGCCGGCCCGGCGCAGCCGGCTGCGAGCCAGTGCTTTCAAGTCTGGGTACAGATGCTGCCAAAGCGACGACAGGCTTTCCCCTTCGATGCTGTCGGTTGTGGAATGGCCGGTCATGTCGGCGTCGAATCGGGACACGTGAGCATGTCAGGGTAAGTGCGGTGGGACCGCGAGTCAGTGCGGTCGGACGAAAAGATCGGCAGAGCTTCACGCCTTGCTGGACTGGCGCCGTCAGGCGGCAGGCCGAACGAGGATGAACGGCATTTCCCGGTCGGGGCAAGGGACGATACTTGCTGAGGAAGTAAATTTTTCAAGCGTCTATGAAATTGAATCCATTAGCGGCCAACAGCCGTATGGCACCCGGGGATTTATCCAGTGTGAGTCCTGCACGGCCGGTATTCAGCGATGAATATTTGGCCCTGCGCATCAGAGTGCGGCTAGGGGCCAAGACCTGATGATCCGGAGTGGTAAAAACGACCTCAGGCAAAACCCTGAATAGCCCGAGATCAATGCTTAAAAAGCTCGCGGCGAACTGAACGAAAACCAATTGAAGTCAGATTTTTCAAGGGCTTCCGAAGGCAATGGACGTTCGTTAAATCGAAATATCGGCGCTCGCGTCGCCTTGATGCACTGCGGCAAACCGTTGATACAGAAAAGTTCCTTGTCCGGTTTTCGGGGCCGGGCTCGTCTGAACCTTTGAATCGTCAATTGATATTGCGGACACATGACTTCTGTCGAACCACTTTCAAACCGTGAAGATCGGCGTGCTGGTCGTGACCACCAGCGGGTCGCCTGGTCTTTTCCGGCACCTTCGGCAGGCGCATTAACAGCTGGATACAAGCGGCACCATAGCTGGCATTCTCCTTGTGTGACCGAGTCGTCATTCGGCGTAGGTCTTGCAGGAAGCCCACAGTCCATTCTCAGGTGTGTCGTTGTCGGACACGCCGGAATGTTGTTGCGCGAGTGAAGGAAGCCAGTTGAATGGAAATGCAAAGTGTTCAGGAAGCCGAACAGTTCTTCGGCCAGACCCGCCCGCGGATCACGGCGGTGCTGCCGGTGCTCAAGGCGATTGCCCTGGAACTGCACGGCCATGTCGGGGAAGAACAGCTGCGTTCGCTGTTCCACGCCGCCGGGGTGCGCCTCGGCGAGACCTATCCGGTCGAGAAGATCGAACGTCTCGGCGAGCTTGAACAGCTGGCGCGCGAGTGGCTGGCGGTCAACGACTGGGGCTGGTTGAAGATCGAGCATCACGACGATGCCGTCGACTTCATCCACGGCGATTCGCCGCTCGAAGCCTGGTTCGGCAAAGCCGGCCTGGCCTGGTCCTCGTCGTTGTTCGAAGGTCTGTACGCGACCTGGATCCGCCAGCTCGGCGCCGACGATCGCCTGCAGCTGCGCCAGATCCGTCTCACCGATCGTCCGCCGGGCGAATTGCGCTACCGACTGACCCACGAAAGCCGCTTCCAGTAAGCGCGCCGCCCGCAAGAACCGTGTCCGAGAAATACAGATCATGAGCTCAGCCCCGAATACCCCGCCCGAAGATGATGTCCAGCGCTTGCTGAAGCAGATGAACATGGCGGCGTTCCGCTTCAAGAGCTTCGATCGCACTGACAATCACGAAGATGGCGCGGCCTACGATGCCGCTGCTCCGGTCGAAGCGGCTGAAGTGGTCGAAGCACCTGTGGCGCCGCGCCAGCCGCCGGTTCCGCCGCCACCGCTGGTGGCGGCTGCTCCGGCGAAGGCGGCTCGCCCGACCGTCACGCAGCAGCAGGTGCGTGATGCAGCACCCGTAGATGAAGCCTTCGGTCGCCTGATCCGCCAGACGGAACCACGCGCCAAGCGCGCGCCGATGTTACGGCTCGACCTGCCGGTGCTACCGCGGATCGCGGAACTGACGCCGGTAGCCAGCGGCGAACTGATGCTGACCGATGTGCTGAACCGTCTCTATCGTCTGGGGGCCTCGAAAGTCAGTCTGATCCGCCAGCGGGGTGATGCGTGACCTCAGCGAAGCACGATCGCGACGCCGGAAGCCTGCTCCGCACCGCGATCCTGATGCTGTGCCTGCCGGTCATCGCGGCGGCGCTCTGGGGTTTTGCAGCAACACCGATGACGCTTTACTGGCAGCTGATCGCCGGCACGCTGGCGGTGCTGGTGGCGCTGATGCTGCGCAGCCGCTCCCATGCTGTGCTGCTGGTGATGATGGGCCTGTCGGTCGCGTTCTCGACCCGCTACCTGTACTGGCGCTACACCGAAACCTTGCCGATCGGTGAAGGCCATACCGGCTTCGATCTGTTCCTGGCCAGCGGCCTGCTCGCCGCCGAAACCTACGCTTACCTGATCCTGGTGCTCGGCTACTTCCAGGTCATGTGGCCGCTGCATCGGAAGCCGATTCCGCTGCCGGAAAACAGCGATCTGTGGCCGATGGTCGATGTCTACATTCCCACCTACAACGAACCGCTGTCGGTGGTGAGGCCGACCGTGCTCGCCGCCCTGGAAATTGACTGGCCGCAGGACAGGATCAAGATCTATCTGCTCGATGACGGTCGGCGTCCGGAGTTGGCGGCCTTCGCCAAGCAGGTCGGGGCAATCCACATGACCCGCCCCGACAACAACCACGCCAAGGCCGGCAACATCAATCACGCGCTGGGCAAGACCAAGGGCGAGTTCATCGCGATCTTCGATTGCGACCACATTCCCACCCGGTCCTTCCTGCAGATGACCCTGGGCACGCTGCTCAGCGATCCGCGCATGGCGCTGGTGCAGACGCCGCATCACTTCTTCTCGCCCGATCCCTTCGAGCGCAACCTGCGCACCTTCCGCAAGGTGCCCAACGAAGGTGAGCTGTTCTACGGCCTGCTGCAGGACGGTAACGACCTGTGGAACGCCACCTTCTTCTGCGGCTCCTGCGCGGTGATCCGGCGCACGGCGATCGAGCAGATCGGCGGCATTGCCGTGGAAACGGTCACCGAGGACGCCCACACCGCGCTGCGCATGCATCAGCGCGGCTGGAGCTCGGCCTACATCAATATCCCGCAGGCCGCTGGCCTGGCCACCGAATCGCTGTCGGCGCATATCGGTCAGCGCATCCGCTGGGCGCGCGGCATGGCGCAGATCTTCCGGATCGACAATCCGCTGATCGCCAAGGGCCTGAGCTTCGGCCAGCGGCTGTGCTACTCGAACGCGATGGCGCATTTCTTCTACGGCATTCCTCGGCTGATCTTCCTGACCAGCCCGATGGCCTTCCTGATCTTCGGCGCCCAGATCATCAAGGCTGAAGCGCTGATGATCGTCGTCTACGCGCTGCCCCATCTGGCGCTCGCGGTGCTGACCAATTCGCGTGTCCAGGGCAAGCACCGCCATTCCTGGTGGGCCGAGGTCTACGAGACGGTTTTGGCCACCTTCATCATCCTGCCGACCACGCTGGCGCTGATCAATCCGAAGCTCGGCAAGTTCAACGTCACCGCCAAGGGCGGCATCGTCGATCGCGACTACTTCGACGGCGACATCGCCAAGCCCTACTACTTCCTGTACCTGCTGAACGTCGTCGGCATCGCGATCGGTTGCGTGCGCCTGTTCTTCGCCGACATGGAGCTGACCAACACGGTCTGGCTGAACATGGCCTGGGCGGCCTACAACCTGATCATCCTCGGTGCGGCGCTGAGCGTGGCCGGCGAGCGCCGGCAGTTGCGCCGCACGGTGCGCGTTGAAGACGAACTCACGGCTGCGGTGCGCAAGCCGGGCACCCGCAAGGTCGTGCAGACCACGACCTTCGACATCTCCACCGGTGGACTGGCGCTGCTGCCGACGCCTGAGCTGAACGACTACGTGATCGGCGATCCGATCGAAGTGGCCCTGGAATCGCCGGGCCGCCGCCTTTGGCTGCCGGGCATCGTGCGCCGTTGCGATCAAGAGTTTCTGACGTTGGAATTCGACAAGATGAGTGTTGCCCAGGAATCGAGCCTGACCCAGTCCATGTTCGGCCGAGCCGATGCCTGGATGGACTGGCGCGATCGCGAAGTACGTGACAAGCCGCTGAAAGCGATGGCGATGATCTTTCGCATCTCGATGATCGGCTCGGCCAACTTCTGGCGCTGGGCGGGTCAGCAGACCCTGTCGAAGATCGGCATGGGGCGCGATGCGCCGTCGCCAGGTGCCTCGCTGGTGCTGGCCGCGGTCCTGCTCGCCGGGCTCGGCAACAGCGGCCAGGCTCAGGCGCAAGGGCCGGCCGCGGCGCCCGTGCAGCCCGAGGTGCAGCAGCCCGCAGCTCCCGGGACTGCGGCCGCTGCGGCGGCTGCCGCCAGCGCGGCACCGAAGGCTATCGTCGATCCGTTTGCGGTCACCGCGGCGACCAAGCCGGCCTCCGATCGCGCGGTGCATGAAACCACCCGCGTGCTGACCTTCGCCGAACTCGGCGTCGGCTTTCCGATGCGTCTGTCGACGGTGTTCGCGCAGGCCAGCGTCGCCGTGCCGCTGCGACGCGATCAAGTGGTCACCGCCGCCAAGCTGCATCTGAAGTACGCCCATTCGCCGTCGCTGGTCGGACGCTTTTCCAGCCTCACGGCGCTGGTCAACGACGAGGTCGTCGATACCTTTCTGCTCGACCCCTCGACCGCCGCTCGCGGCGAGCGGGTGATCGACATCAATCCGGCGCTGTTCCTGGAGTTCAACCAGATCCGCTTCGATGGCGTGATGCACTACGTCGACACCGAGCGCGAATGCGAAGACCCGACCCACAGCAGCCTGTGGAGCCTGATCAGCAACCAGTCGACCCTGGAACTGACCCTGGCCGCGCTGCCGCAGCCGCCGAACCTGTCGCGCCTGCCGCGGCCGTTCTTCGAGCCGAACGATCCGCGCCGCCTGCGTCTGCCGATCGCTTTCGCCGCACGGCCGGGCAGCGATGCGATGACCGCCGCCGCGATCACCGCCAGCTGGTTCGGCGCGCTGGCCGATTATCGCGGTGCCGAGTTCCCGGTCAGCTACGGCAATGTGCTGCCCCGTGGTCATGCCGTGGTGCTGCGCAGCGGCAAGGACTTCGAAGCCCAGCTCGGGCCGGTGCCGAACGGCGTGCAGCTGCGCGTGATCGACCATCCGGATGATCCGGGCGCCAAGCTGCTGGTGCTCGAATCCTCCGACGATGCCGGCCTGGTTCGCGCGGCGCAGGCGCTGAGCCTGGGCATGGCCTCGCTCGATGGCGCAGTGGCGCCGATTCTCGAACTGGCGCTGCCGCCGGTGCCGCCGCGCGGTACCGCGCCGCGCTGGCTCGATCCGGAATTCCCGGCCACGCTCGGCAAGCTGGCCAGCGGGCCGACCAGCGTCCGTGGCCTGACGCCAGGGCCGATCAGCTACGACTTCCGGTTGCCGCCCGATGTCTGGTTCTACGACGCTGCCGGCGCCCAAATCGATGTCAGCTATCGCTATGCGCCGATCACCGCACCGGGCGCGACGCTGAGCACCCTGCTCAACGGCGACTTCGTCGCCTCGTCGATCCTGGCCAAGGCCGGTGGTGGTGGTGCCGCGACCGGCGACGCCCGCATCGAACCCGATCGTGCCCGGATCAGCATTCCGGCCGGTCGCATCGTGTCCAACAACCGGCTGAGCTTCCAGTACCAGTTCCGGCGCATCGCCGCGAAGCCCTGCGAATCGTTCCAGGCCGATGCACTCGGCGGTTCGGTGGACCCGGAGTCGACGATCAGCTTCGCCAGCCACGGCCGCTATGCGCGCTGGCCGGATCTCGGCCGCTTCCGGGACGCAGGCCTGCCGTTCTCGTTGCAGTCGGATTTCAGCGAGACGGTGATGCTGCTGCCCGATACCGTCGATGAGGACGCCTTGTCTGCGGCGCTGATGGTGGCCGGCCACTTCGGCCAGATCACCGGTTCGCCGGCACTGCGCATCCTGGTCGACACCATCGGCAACGGTGCCAGCCCTGGCGATCGCGATGTGCTGATGATCGGCCGCCAGCTGCAGCTCAACATGCCGGAAAACTGGCTGAATACTCTGCCGCTGGTGCTGACCCCGGACAGTGTCAGCCTGAAGCCGGTGGGCGCGGTCGACAGCCTGCAGGCCTGGGCTTCCGGACGCGATATCGCCGGCGCCCGCGCCTATGCCGGCCGCGAGCTGACCGGCAGCAGCGGCGAGCTGGGCCTGATCATCGGTGCGGGTTCGCCTTACGGCTCGCAGTCCGCCGTCTGGCTGACCGCAGGCTCGAAAGTGACTCTGCTCAGCGTCGCCGAAACCCTGATCGATCCGGCGCGCCGGCAATTCGTGGTCGGCGATGTTTCGCTGCTGCGTGGCGGCCTGGTCAGCGGCTACCAGCTCGGCGATCAATGGGGCGTCGGCCAACTGCCTTGGCATCGCGAGTTCCGCAACTGGCTGGCCGCCCGTCCCTGGCTGATGACGCCGCTGGCGCTGGTCTTCGCGGTGCTCGCCACCCTGCTGCTCTACGGTTCGCTGAGCCGGCGCGCGACGCGACGCCTGAAGGCTGGCGGCGGATGAGGACCATGGTCTCGCGCCGATACCTGCTGAAGGCCGGTGTCGGCTTCGGCCTGTCGTTGAACGTGGCCGGCGCGGTGGCGGCAGAGTCCTGGCCGGCCTGGGAGCAGTTCGCCGCCGGCTACATCCGCGACGACGGCCGAGTCGTCGACTGGACCGATCACGCCCGCAGTACTTCGGAAGGGCAGTCCTATGCGCTGTTCTTCGCACTGGTGGCCGGCGATCGGCCGCGCTTCGAACAGGTACTGAACTGGGCGCGCGCCAATCTCGCCGATGGCAGCCTGAAGACCAGCCTGCCGGCCTGGCACTGGGGTCAGATCAGTGAAACCGGCTGGGGCGTCGTCGATCCGAATTCGGCTTCCGATGCCGATCTGTGGATCGCCTACACCCTGCTGCAGGCCGCTCGACTGTGGAAGCGTGACGACTACCACGCTGAAGCCCATGCGCTGCTGGGGCTGATCGAAACCCGGGAAGTGCGCCGCGCCGGCCCGCTGACCCTGCTGCTGCCCGGCCCTGCCGGGTTCGAGACCGAAGCCGGCATCCGCCTCAATCCGAGTTATCTGCCGCCGTTCCTGATCAAGCATCTGATCTCGGTGCGGCCGAAAGGCCCCTGGCAGGCGGTGCTCAACAGCTATCTGAAACTGCTGCCGGCGCTGACCCCCGGCGGCCGCATTCCGGACTGGTTCATGCTCACCGCCGACGGGCCGCGGCTCGATACGGTCAGCGATGGCCGTGGCAGTTACGACGCGATCCGCAACTATCTCTGGGCCGGTTTCGGCGCCGGTAGCGTGCCGGAAACGCGCGCGCTGCTGACCGCGCTGACGCCCTATCTGTCGCTGCTGCGCGGCATCGGCCGAACGCCCGAGGCCTGGTATCCGGACGGCCGCGCACCGGCCGGCATCGGCCCGCCGGGTTTCGATGCCGCCTTGCTGCCTTTTCTCGCTGCCGCCGGTGCAGACGAGCTCGCCGCCCAGGCCCGCGAGCGCCTGGCGCGTGCCCGGATCGGCGATCTGCTCGGCTCGCCGGCCCGTTATTACGACCAGGTACTCGCGCTGTTCGGCGAAGGTCACGATCAGAAACGATTCCGCTTTGGCCAAGATGGCCGCCTGGAGCTGCCATGAAGCCGTTGCGCCCGCTGTCCCGCCCGTTGCCCCGTTCGTTGCCGCGATCCCTGATCTGCGTCGTCCCGATGGTTCTCGCAGCCGCCGCAGGCAGCTTGCCGGCCCAGAGTCAGGCGCAAGCCGAGACCAAGCCCCAGGCCAAGCCCGATGCGGCGGCGATCAGCGCGCTGGCTGAACAAGGGCGCTATTGGGAAGGCCGCGAGCAGTACGGTCGTGCCCGCGAAGCCTGGCAGCGCGTGGTCGATGCCGATCCCGGCAATGTCGAAGCGCTGAGCCGCCTGGTCGGCCTGGCAACGCGCGAGAACGACAGCCCGGGCGCCAAGCGCTATCTCGATCGCCTGCGTACGGTCGCGCCGGGTTCGGCGGCCTTGAAGCAGGCGGAAGGCGTGGTCGCTGGCGGCAACGGCCCCGGCCGCGCCGGTCAGGGCAGCCCCGATGCCGCCGCCTTGGCGCGTGCTCGCGCCGCCGCTGCGAGCCAGGATTATCCGACCGCGCTGGCAGCCTATCGCGAAGCCTTTGGTGGTGAACCCACCGGCGGCTCGAACGCGATGGAGTACTACCAGACGCTTGGTGCCACCGAGGCGGGCTGGGCGCCGGCAGAGCGCTGGCTGCGCAGCAATGCCGCGAACAATCCCAAGGATTCCGCCGCCGCGCTGGCACTGGCCCAGCACCTGACGTACCGCGAAAAGACCCGCCGCGAAGGTATTGACAAGCTCGCTGCGCTGAGCGCCCATCCAATGGTCGGCCTGCAGGCCCGCAAGTCCCAGCGTCAGGCGCTGATCTGGCTCGAAGGCCAACCCGCCGATGCCGGCCGCTATCGTGCCTGGCTGGCTACCGACGATCAGGACGCCGAAATCCGCGCCAAGCTCGACGGCCTGGCCAGCGCCCAGCGCGCCGATGCCGGCGCCGCTTACGGCGCGCGCATCAACGGTCTGTTCAAGCAGGCCGATGGCGGCGATATCGCCGGTGCCGAAGCCGGCTTCACCAGCATCCTCAAGACCAGCCCCGGCAACGCCGACGCGCTTGGCGGCATGGGCGTGATCCGCCTGCGCCAGCAACGCTACGAGGAATCGAAAAACTATCTCGAGAAAGCTCGCGCCGCATCGCCCGGAACGGCAGGACGCTGGCGTGAAGCGCTGACCTCGGCGAACTTCTGGTCGCGGGTGCAGGCCGCCGAAAAAGCCCGTCTGGCCGGCGACTACGTGGCCGCCGACAGCGCCTACGCATCGGCGCTCGCCGCACCACCGTCGGAAGTGCCGGACTCGGTACGCCTGGCCCATGCCGATGTGCTGCTCAATCGCGGCAAGGATCGCGAAGCCGAAGCGATCGCCCGCAGCGCTCTGAAGCGCAATGACCAGAACGCCGATGCGCTCGCCGTGCTGCTCACCGTGCTGAGCCGCAGCGGTCGCGATGCCGAAGCGCTGGAACTGGCGCGGAAAGCGCCGGCCAAGCTGCAGCCGCAGGTGGCGAACCTGCGTGGCGAGCAGTTGCGTCGCCGCGCCAAGCAGGCCCGCGATGCGGGCGATCTCGCCGGCAGCGAGCGCCTGCTCAACGATGCCCTGCTCGAACAGCCGACCAATCCCTGGATCCGTCTCGATCTGTCCGAGGTCTACCGCAAGCAGAATCGCCGCGCCGAAGCCGCGACCCTGCTCGACGGCCTGGCCTCGAGCCACGGCAGCAACCGCGACGTGCGCCTGGCCCAAGCCTATTTCGACGCCGAACAGCAGGACTGGGCCGGCGTGCTCAATCGCCTGGAACGCTTCACCGCCGCCGAGCGCACAGACGACGCCATCGCCCTGCAGCGCCGCGCCTGGGTGCAGTACCAGCTCGAACGGGCACGCATCGCGCTGCGCCGCAGCCGGCCGGGCGATGCCCACCGCATCCTCACCGATACCGACATCGCCGCCGGTGGCGATCCCGAATTGCTGTCGGCCCTGGCCAGCGGCTGGGCGGAACTGCAGGACCCGGCGCGCGCGGTGGCCTACATGCGCCGGGCGATGGGCCAAGGAACAGGAGACAGCCGCGGCGCGACACCGGCGTTGCGCGCGCAATACGCCGCGCTGCTGCTCAGCGCCGGCCAGGATGCCGAGTTCGAAGTGGTCGCCGCCGATCTCGCTGCGCGCAAGGATCTCGATCCTGCCGGCCAGGCCGCGCTCGATCAGCTGGTGATCGGCTATCGGGTCAAGCTCGCCGATCGCGCCCGCACCGAACACCGCTATCCGGAGGCTTACCTGCAGTTGCGCGATGCCGTGGCCCGCTATCCGGCCAACGTGCAGGTGCAGATGGCACTGGCCCGGCTGCTGACCGATGCCCGCGACATCGACGCCGCTGCTTCGATCTACCAGAGCCTGGCCCAGCGCGAGCCGGACGACATCGATATCCGCCTCGGCCTGGTCGATACGCTTCTGGCCGGTGATCGCAGGGTTGCGGCGACTCGCGAGATCGATCGCGGCCTGTCGCTCGATGCTGCCAATCCGCGCTGGTGGCGCGCCTCCGGCCGGCTTGCCGAGCAGGAAAACCGCAAGGGTGCGGCGCTCAAGGCCTATCGCCGTGCCGAGGAACTGGAACGCGAATCGCCGGCCGAGCAGCCAGCGCCGCAACTGGCCTGGATCGATCCGCGCCAGCCCGGCGTGAGCTTGCCGGCGCCGGTCGCCGAATTGCTGGCCGAGACTTCGCCGGACGCGCCGGGTCCGCTGGCGCCGCGGGCAACGGGCGTTGCCGCAGCACCGGCCGTGCAGTCGGCAGTCGGCCGGGGCCTTGCGCCGGCTGCGCCATCAGCACCCGCCGTGCAGGGCGCGGCCGTTGGCCTGCGGCCGAGCAATGCCCTCACCGGCGATGGCGTCGGCCCCTGGCAAGCGGCGCAGGTTGGCCAGCCGCTGTGGCTGAAGCTCAGCGAACCGGCGGCGCCCAAGGCGAAGCCGGGTGCCGATGCGGCCGAGGTCTATCCGATCGACCCGGGCCCGATCGCGCGGCTGGAGTCGTCGACCAGCGGCTGGGTCGGCGGCGAAACGGCGATTCGTTCGCGCAAGGGCGAGGGCGGTCTGTCGCAGCTGTTCGATCTGGAAACACCGGTCACCCTGAATCTGCCGGAAACCAGCTTCGGCCAGGGCTCGCTGACCGCCACACCGGTCTACATCGACAGCGGTACCGCCAGCGGCACGCGTCTGTTGCGGATTGGCGCCGGCGCCCTGGTCGGCGGCACCGACACCGGCACCCGCGATGCCGGCGGCGTCGCCTTCGGGCTCGGCTACAAGCTCGGCGATTTCCGCGCCGACATCGGCGTGACGCCGATCGGCTTCGAAGTCGAGCGCCTGGTCGGCGGCTTGTCCTGGCGCTACAGCCCGGATGATCTGCGCCTTGGCGTCGATGTCTCGCGGCGCGCGGTCAGCGAAAGTCTGCTCGCCTACGCCGGCGCCAAGGACCCGCTGCTCGGCCGCACGTTCGGCGGCGTGGCGCGCACCGGTGGCCGGGTCGACCTGGCCTACGACACCGGCCGCTTCGGTCTCTACGGCTACGGCGGCTATTACAGTTATGACGGCCGCAATGTCGAAACCAATGCTTCGCTGCTCGGTGGCGCCGGCGTTTTCGGCCGCACCGCGCTGGCTGCCAATCATGGCCTGACCTACGGCCTGAACCTGACCGTGTTCAGCTTCGACGATAACCGCCGCTTCTACACCTTCGGCCACGGCGGCTATTTCAGTCCGCAGCTGTTCACGGCAGTGACGGTGCCAGTGCAGTGGGCCGGTGTCGCCGGGCCGCTGAGCTGGAACCTGAGCGCCGCCTTCGGCGTGCAGAGCTTCCGCGAGGACGGCGCGCCGTACTACCCCGGTTTCGATGCGCTGCAGGCCGAGCTGGAACGGGTCGTCGCGCTGAATCCGCAGTCGACCCAGGCCACCGGCTATGCCGCCCAGCGCAGCACCGGGCTTGGCTACACGGCGAAGGCGCTCAGCGAATACCGGATCGCGCCGCGCCTGACGGTCGGCGGCCTGTTCTCGATCGACAACGCCCGCAACTTCCGCGAGCTGCAGGCGCACGGCTATCTGCGCTGGTACTTCTCGCCGCAGCCGCCGGAAGCCACCGATCCGGCGCCGATCCTGCCGTTCTACCAGTACTGACGACATGACCCAGCCCATGATCAGACTCCGTCATCTGCTGCTCGCCGCCGGCTGCGCCCTGCCGTTTTTCGCAAACGCTGCCGATGCGCCAGCGCCGTTACTCAGCGCCAGCCCGAACAGCGCCGAGCTGATGCTGAAGACGCTCGAAGACCGGCTCGGCGGCAATCCCTTCGATCCGGTGTCGATGAACAACCTCGCGGTGATCCGGCTCAAGGAAAACAACCCTTATGCCGCCGCCGAACTGCTCGCCCGGGCTCACCAGCTCGATCCCGACAACACGGTGATCACCGCCAACAACACAAACCTCGGCAAGTGGATCGAGGCGCGCGCCAAGGCCGAGCGCAAGCCGGCCGAGCCGCTCGACGATCCCAGCCAGCCGTTCCCGCCCGAGCCGCCGCCGCTGTGGCCGTCGCGCTGAAGTCATGTTCCGAGAATTCCTGATGAAACCAGCTGCTCTGCTGTTCCCGCTGCTTGCAGCATTCGCGACGGTTGCCGGCTGCACCTCGCAGGTCGATGACATCCAGGTGCCCGATCTGACTTCGCCGGCCGACCAGCTGCCGGTCGGCGTGTTCGTCGGCCGCACCACGTTCCAGTAGACGCCGGCCGAAGTGGCAGGCACCGCGCTGATCGAGCCAGGCGGCCGGATGACGGTGATCGGCGACCAGGGCGAATTCCTCGCTTCGGGCCTGTATCAGACCGTGGGCAGCGGCATCAATGCCCAGCTGCGCTTTCATCTGCCGAACCTGCGCGATGCCGCTGGCCAGCCGCTGACGCCGCCGACGACCGGTGATTTCATCGGCACCTTCATGGCGCAGGACAGTTTCACCGGCACCTACGTGCGCAACGATGGCGAAGCCGGCTCGATGAACTTCGTCTACGACGTGCAAAGCGCCACGCCGGCCGACCTGACCACCCTGGTCGGCACCTGGGCGACGCCGGATGCCTTCGGCGACAGCGTCGTCAGCTTCACCTTCGTCAACGGCGGCGGCTTCAGCGGCCTGGACGCCAACGGCTGCCGCTACATCAACGC
>NZ_CAISIQ010000193.1 GCF_903885465.1 uncultured Nevskia sp. | reverse complement strand
ATCCGGCGCCAGCCCCCAGCAGCAGCAACACGAAGAAAACCGATTCGACCTTGGGCGGCGGGCCGAAAACGCGCGACGCCGGCCTGAAACTCAAGGCCGAAACCCTGGAGCGCTGCGCCAAGGCGCGCGAGCGCATCAACTTCCTGGAAGAGAAAACCGCGCGGCGTCTGTTCAAGACCGGGCCGGATGGCCAGCCGGCACGTTATACCGACGAAGACTTCAAGACTGAACTGGACCAGGCGCGCGACGTCGAAGCCGCCAACTGCACCTGAAGCCGTGTGCTCAGCCGGAATGGCCGGAACCGCTGGCTCCCGTCTGTGGAGAACCTCGGCCGACGTTCAGCTGCCGCGGCATCACGAACCACAGGATCAGGTAGGCAAAGATTCCGGGGAACGCCACCGAGCAGACCGAGATCAGTACGTACAGCACGCGCACCGAAGTTGGCGTCCAGCCGAGGAAATCGGCGATGCCGCCGCAGACACCGGCAATCATCTTGTGCTCGTCGGAGCGCCACAGGCGCGTGCTGTCGTTCATGGTCGAAAATCCCTCCTGTTTGCCGGCTCTGCAAAGATTCCGGCGGATGCCCGGTTTTCAAGCGCAGTAACCGTGCCTGAGCCTGGCGCCCACAAAAAAGCCCGGCAATGCCGGGCTTTTCTGCAGCAGCTTCGAAGAATTACTTCTTCGGCTTCGGCGCTTCGGCGGCCGGGGCATCGCCCTTTTCGACCTTGAGCAGCTCGACTTCGAAGATCAGCGTCTCGTTCGGGCCGATCTTGCCGCCGGCGCCGCGATCACCGTAGGCCAGCGCGGCCGGAATGTAGAACTTCGACTTGCCGCCGACCTTCATCAGCTGCAGGCCTTCGGTCCAGCCCGGAATCACGTTGGCGAGCGGGAAGGTCACCGACTGGCCACGGTCGTACGAGCTGTCGAAGGTTTCGCCGTTCAGCAGCGTGCCCTTGTAGTTGACTTCAACCTTGTCCGAGGCGGTCGGCGCGGCGCCGGTGCCTTCGGTCAGCGTTTCATACTGCAGGCCCGAAGCGGTGGTCTTGACGCCTTCCTTCTTGCCGTTCTCGGCGAGGAACGCAGCGCCCTTGCCGGTCGCTTCTTCAGCAGCCTTGGCGCGCTCGGCAACCTGCTTTTCCTGGATCTTCTTGGAAACCGAATTCTTGATCTCTTCGCGAGCCTTGTCGTCCATGCGCGGCTCCTTGCCGCCGGACACTTCGTCGAGGCCCTTCTTCAGCGAGGCGATATCCACTTCGTCCTTGACGGTGGCCAGCGAACGACCGAGATCGACACCGATCGAGTAGCCGAACTTCTGGGCATCGGTCGAGAGGTCGGCATCGCCGGCGGCGGCCGGGGCAGCAGCGCCGTCGGTGGCCGGCTTCGAGCAGGCAACGATGAACGCGGCACTGGCAATCAGCGTCAGCGCACGGGAATGCTTGAACATGAGTTAAATCCTGTCAGGAAAGAGGTTTTGGAGAGCCCATATGGGCGCTTTACAGCATTCAACGCCTGCAATGCGGCCGGATTATAGCCCGGAGTCTGTTTCAGTCATGACCGCTTCGGCGGGCCTGCCGGGGCTTGCATCAGCGCCTCCGGCGGGCTCGCTCGATGGCGGTTCCGCGTTGCTCGGACCACGGCGGCGGGCCAGAAGTTGCAGCAGGGTCTGCCGGGTTTCATCGCTGAGCAGTTCCACCGAACGCTCGGCGATGCGATCGCAGCGGGCATCGAGGATCAATACGCCGCCGGCGCCGGTGGTAACCACGCCGACTTCGATCAAGGTATCGAGGTAGGCGGCGAACAAGCCTTTATCGAAAAACTCCGGCGCCTCACGACCGGTCAGCACCGCCATGCGTTCCGCCAGCAGGCGGCAGTCGCTTTCGAACTGCTCGCGCCGCACCGGGCCGCCGCGCTTCTTTTCTTCGGTCAGCAGCAGCACCGCCATCGCCTGGCGTTCCAGTGTTTCGCCGAGCACCCGGCCGAGTGCTGCAAAGCCGGAATAGGCCGGGTCGCCGACTTCCGGTCGGCGCAGGCGGCCATCGGCATCGCGCAGCAGCAGGCCGGTAGCGAGCATCCGCTCCAGGTAATTACGGGCCACCGGCTCGCAGTCGGACACCGGCCAGGGCAACAGAAACTCGTTGCGCAGGAACGGATACAGCGCGCGGCAGCCGGTCAGCACCAGTTCTTCGCTCAAGATGCCGCGCGTACGGAAGAACGCCGCGATCAGCGCCGGCACCGCGAACAGATGCTGGATGTTGTTGCGGTTGTAGGTCATCAGCACGCCATCGCGGCCGACCGCGAGCAGCACGTCTCCCCAGGGATGTTCGACTCTCTGAATCCGCGCAATCGGCGCCGCCCAGGCGAGGATCGATTTCGGATCGGCGTTCGGCAGCATCAGCTCGGCGCCACCCGGCCAGGGCTTGAGCAGATCGATGAAATGGGCGATCTGATCGACCAGTTCATCCTCGGTGGCGGCACGCCGTGGCGAGGCCAGCAGCGCGCAGGCAACCAGGCCGACCGGGCTGGCGATCGACGCCGCCTGAATGCGCCGCATGTGCTCGAAAGCCAGGCCGCGCACCCATTTCGAGAAGCCGTCCGGACGAGTGTTCGGATCGGCCGCCATTGCTTCGCGCCAGCCCGGCAGGTTGGCGTCGGCGTGGTCCTGCAGGATGGTCGGCTCGCCGAAATTCACATAGGCGCGGCCGTAGCTCTTGCCGAGAATCTTGGTCGCTTTCAGCAGGCCTTCGGCCGATTCGCGCTGCTTCTGGCCGCTCTTCAGTTCCTTGAAGAAGCTGCCGACTTCGAACACCTTGTCGTAGCCGAGGAACACCGGCACCAGCGCCACCTTGCGCGATTTCGAGCGCAGGCCGGATTCGGCAACCATCGCCAGCAGCCCGGTCTTCGGCGGCAGCAGCCGGCCAGTCCGCGAGCGTCCACCTTCGGGGAAGAATTCGATCGAGTAACCGCGACGAATCAGCGAATCGACATAGGCGCGGAACACCGCCGTGTAGACCGGATCGCCGGAAAACTTGCGCCGCATGTAGAACGCGCCGCACTTGCGCAGCAGGCCGCCGATCGGCCAGAAGTTCAGATTGATGCCGGCCGCGATATGCGGCGGCACCAGGCCGGCGGTGTACAGCACGTAGGACAGCAGCAGGTAATCGGCATGGCTGCGATGCGAGGGCATGAAGACGATTTCGTGCGACTGCGCGAGCGCCCGCACCCGCTCCAGGCCCTGCACTTCCACGCCCTTGAAGACGCGATTCCAGATTGCCGTCAGCACCCGCTCCATGACCCGGATCGTCGCCGCCGAATAATCGGCCGCCACTTCCTCGGCGCACTTGCGGGCGTGGATCGAGGCTTTCTCCAGCGAGCTGTTGTCACCACGGGCGCGGGCAATGATCGCGGCCCGCACGCCTTCGGATTCGAGCACGCCCTTGAGCACGACACCACGGCGCAGCAGGGTCGGGCCGAGTGCGGCGGTGCGCGCGCGCAGAAAATGGAAATGCAGCGCACGCGGCAGCGCACGAGCCAGCTTCTGCACGACCTGCTCGCTGTTATGGCCCGCGCCGGCGCCGGCGTTGATCAGGAATTCGCGATAGCCAAGCGGCTTGCCGAAATTGGCCAGCACGTTACGGCCGTTGGCGGCACCGATCAGGATCTTGCGCAAGCGCCCGGCCTGCACGCTGTCGGCAAAGATCAGCTTGAACAGCGAGGTTTCCTGGCCCGGATCGCGTCCCCAGAAGATCGATACCGGCACGATCTGGATGTCGTAATCGGCACGATCGGCGGCAACCGCCATCATCCGCGCCAGCTCGCTGTCACCCGCACGATTGCGGGCAAAGGTTTCCAGCAGCGCCGGCAGATAGACCAGACCGGCGCGCTCCGGGGTCGGCAACGAATGGCTGATCCGTGCCGGCAGCGGCAGGCCGAGCTCGGTGCAGATGCGCTGCAACGCGAACAGATCGATCCAGCTGCGCTGCGGCAGCACATAGACCACCGGCTTGGCCGGATCGAGACCCAGCGAGCCCGGCATCGCTTCCGGGGCCACGCGGTACTTCATCAGATGGATGAGCGGCTTCGACAACCAGCGCGCAATCAGATAGCTGAACGCGATCAGTGCGGCGTTCAACGCGGCACTCCACGGCGGGCAGCGGGCACAGGGCAGTCGTGGATCACGTGAGCGAATTCGGTTCCGAGAGCGGGTAGCGGCTCTGACAGGAGCCGACGTCTTTTCACGATTATAGAAGTGTGGGCAGAAAGCGCCCCATCGCCTCGGCTGCAAACCGCTTGTGCGCGCTTATTGCATTGCATGATTGACCCGGCGACAAACGCGCCGCCATAGTCCGATCGATCCTCACTTCCCCTCCGTCCATGTCCAGCCCGACGTTTCTCGGTCATCCGCGCGGCCTCGCGACCCTGTTCTTCACCGAGATGTGGGAGCGCTTCACGTTTTACGGCATGCGCAGCCTGCTGGTGCTGTTCATGACTGCCGCGGTGGTCGGCGGCAACAATCCCGGCCTTGGCTTGACCGAAGGCGAAGCGAACGCGATCTACGGGCTGTATCTGTCCTGCGTCTATCTGTTCGCGCTGCCCGGCGGCTGGATCGCCGATCGCCTGACCGGCCAGCGCAATGCGGTGATCGCCGGCGGCCTGCTGATTGCGGCAGGTAATTTCATGCTGGCGATCGGCGATCGCACGCTGTTCTTCCTCGGCCTGGTGGTGATCGTGCTCGGCGTGGGCCTGCTGAAACCCAACATCAGCGCCATGGTCGGCAAGTTGTATGACGATATGCCGAGTTCCAAGCGCGACGCCGGCTTTTCGATCTTCTACATGGGCATCAACCTCGGCGCGGTTGCGGCGCCGCTGCTGGTCGGCACCATCGGCGAAAAGATCTCCTGGCAGGTGGGCTTCGCCGGAGCAGGACTGCTGATGCTTGCCGGCCTCGTGCAGTTTCATCTGATGCGCAGCACCTTGCCGGCCACCGCCAACGATGCCAGCGCGAAAACGCCGGAGGAGCGCAAGAAGGCCTGGACTGGCTTGGCCATTGGCGTCGCGCTGTTCGCCGCCTTCATCGCCGCCGCCACGCTCGGCGCTTTCGATCTGGAGCCGGTCGCCATCGCCCAGAAAGTCGGCGTGGCGATCGTGCTGATTGCCGCGTTCTTCTTCGGCTACGTGTTCCTGTTCGGCAAGCTGACGTCCGATGAAGCGAAGCGCGTCGCGGTGATCCTGGTGCTGTTCTTGGGTGCCGCAACCTTCTTCATGGGCTTCGAACTGGCCGGCTCGACCTTCAACCTGTTCGCGCGTGATTTCACCGATCGCTCGGCCTTTGGCAGTTTCTTCGCCGACGGCCAGCATCCGGCCAGCTGGTATCAGTCGCTGAATCCGCTGTTCGTGGTCGCGTTCTCGCCGGTGTTCGCCGCACTCTGGGTGCAGCTGGGCAAACGCAATCTGGAGCCGTCGATCCCGGCGAAGTTCGCGCTGGGCCTGATCCAGATGGGCCTCGGCTTCATCGTCATCGCCTACGCCGCGCATCTGGTGGTGACCGGTGCGGAAGGCACCAAGGTGCTGCCGGTATGGCTGCTGCTGACCTATCTGCTGCACACCTTCGGCGAGCTGTGCCTGTCGCCGATCGGCCTGTCCGCAGTGACCAAGCTGGCGCCGCCGCGCTATGTCAGCCAGATGAT
>NZ_CAISIQ010000192.1 GCF_903885465.1 uncultured Nevskia sp. | reverse complement strand
GGGTGATCGAAGCGGCGCGGCGCTTGCCGAGAACGCTGGCGATCGCGCTCACCGGCTTCGCCAGCATCGCCGATCGCGATGAGGCAATCGCCGCCGGCTTCGATGGCCATCTGACCAAGCCGGCGGATCCCACCGAGTTGGCCAATCGCATCGCTGCCGGCTGCGCGCGCTGAAGCGCGCAGCCGGATTTCTCTGCGATCAGGCGTCGATCAGGCGCAGCGGTGCCAGCGGATCGAAGTCGGTCCACTGACCGCCGACGAGCCTGCCTTCGGTGCGCTCGATGTCGGTGCCGCCTCGCGTGCGAAGAATGTCGGCGACCTTGCGCTGCAGTTCCGGCGCCGATGCCGCTACGGCAATCAGCGAGCCGGCCTTGCGGCGCAATGACGGGTCCGGAAGCACTTCGGCGGGTGTCTCGGCGCCAGGCTCGTTGTGATCCTCGACCTTGAGCATCGCGCCGGCGAACGAGCCGACATAGGCGCCAGCGCCCGCCACGGCAACGGCCGCCGGGCCGAGCAGCGGCAGGGTCGCCAGTCCGGCAACCGCACCGACCGCAGCGCCGACGGCGGCGCCGGAAGCACCCCCCTTGGCGGCTTCATCGACCGGCGGCGGGCCGTCGCCTTCGAAGTACTGGTCCGGTTCGGCGGACGGGCTGACGAAGAAAGTGCTCATCTGCTCGGCGGCGATGCCGGCCGCAGCGAGATCGGCCAAAGCCTTCTGGGCGTCGGGGAGCTGCTCGAAGTTGCCGGTGATGATGATGGTCATGGAGGCTGCTCTTGGCGGGCTCTGCTGGATCGTCTGGGGATCCTGCTCAGTGCCATTGCGGGATCTGGATGGGCGGCGGTTCAAGCGGGTGCGGCGAGCGCCAGCGGGGTGCCGAAGCTCGGTGCGTTTTTTCTTATCCGTCTGAACGGGTGGCGTCTGGATGGGTGTGCCGAATTTCATGGACTCCTCCACTTGTCGGTCATTTGTCGGGTTGACGAGGAAAGGCGATTGCATCGCGCGTGCCCGCTCCTGGTGCGTCGTCCCAATCCTGAAGTCGGGCAGTAATTACAAGGCGGCAGGCAGAAACGAAGCGGTCAGCGCGGATGAAAGCCGCGCTGACCGATCGACGAGTGCAGCGCCGGATCAGACCGCCTGCTCGCTGCGCTCGTAATGCTTCAGCTTGGCGACCGCGGCGATCACCGCCGCCCATTCGGCTTTCGACGAGGCGAAGCGGAACACGCCGATGGTGTCCGTTTTAACGCCGGCAGCGGCCAGCAAGGGAGCGGCATCCTTGCAGGCAACGATGGTCTTCAGATGGTTGTGGATTTCGCGCACGAACGCCGTGCCTTCCACCGTCTTCGCCAATGCTGCCGGCGATGCCCCGCCGGGGATGACCACCGCATCGAAGGCCACCGACGGCATCGTTGCAAGTGTGTGATCAACCTGAACCTCGCCATGCTGGCCCTTGAGCGTGCCGAGCCTCGCAGCCAGCACTTTCACCGTGGCACCGGCCGCGGTCAGCGCTGTTTTCGCCGAAGCGATCTGCTGATCGTTGCAGCCCGGCCCGGCGAGCACGGCGATCTTCAGGCCGCGAATGCCGTTGCTGCCTGGGCGGAACATCAGACTCAGCGCCGCCGATTGCTTGATCGGGCTCTTGACCTTCACATCGATCGCCGGACCACCCTTCGTGGCATCGGGAACGATGTTCAGATTCTCGCCGATGGTCTTCGCCAATTCGCTGCTGACCTTGGCGAGATTGCCGAGCATGCGTACCCGTATCGCCGGGGTTTCGACCTTGCCGAGTTCGAAGCTGAAGGCAGCCGCGATGTGGGCACGTTCGACCGCGCTTTGGCTGTTGTAGAACATCGTCGCCTGCGAGAAATGCTCGGCGAAGCTGGCAGCGCGGATGCGCTGCTTGACGCCGGATACCGGCGCCGGAAAAGTCTTGAAGCCGGCCCGTCCGGTCATCGGGCAACCGCCACCCACCGAGTTCGGCGAGTACGCGGCGCGGCCTTGGTTGATGGTCATGCGCATGTGCGCATCGCGCTGGTTGCTGTGCACCGGCGAGCGCGAGCGGTTGATCGGCAACTCGGTGAAGTTCGGGCTGCCGAGGCGCGACAGCTGGGTGTCCTGATAGGAGAACACGCGGCCCTGCAGCAGCGGGTCTTCGGACAGATCGATGCCTGGCACCAGATGGCCGACGCTGTACGCCACCTGCTCGGTCTCGGCGAAATAATTGTCCGGATTGCGGTTCAGCACCATCTTGCCGACCACCACCACCGGACACAGTTCTTCGGGTACCAGCTTGGTCGCATCGAGCACATCGAACGGCCATTTGGCGGCGTCCTTCTCGGTGAACATCTGCAGGCCCAGCTCCCATTCCGGGAAGTTGCCGGCTTCGATCTGTTCCCAGAGATCGCGGCGATGGAAGTCCGGATCGGCGCCGGAAATCTGCACCGCTTCATCCCAAATCAGACTGTGGGTGCCGGCCTTCGGCTTCCAGTGGAATTTCACCAGGGTCGCTGCGCCAGCTGCATTGACCAGGCGGAAGGTGTGCACGCCGAAGCCTTCCATCATCGCCAGCGAACGGGGCAGTGCGCGATCACTCATCACCCACATCAGCATGTGCGTGGTTTCGGTACTCAGAGAGGCGAAATCCCAGAAGGTGTCGTGGGCCGACGCGGCCTGCGGAATGGCGTTGTGTGGCTCCGGCTTCACCGCATGGATCAGATCGGGAAACTTGATCGCGTCCTGGATGAAAAACACCGGAATGTTGTTTCCGACCAGATCGAACACGCCCTCTTCGGTGTAGAACTTGGTCGCGAAGCCGCGCACGTCGCGGGCGAGATCGGTGGAGCCTTTTTCGCCGGCCACGGTGGAGAAGCGCACGAACACCGGCGTCTGCACGCCGGGCTTCAGGAACTTCGCCTGGGTGACCTCGGAGATGTCTTTGCTGGCTTCGAAATAGCCGTGAGCACCAACGCCGCGGGCATGGACCACGCGTTCCGGAATGCGCTCGTGATCGAAGTGCTGGATCTTTTCCAGGAAGTAGAAATCTTCCGCCAGGGTCGGGCCGCGTTCACCGGCGCGCAGACTGTTGTCGTCGTCGGGAATCGGAATGCCCTGATTGCTGGTCAGGCCCGAGCCTTCGTCGGATACCAGGTAGGCATCGAGTACATCGGTATTGCCGCGCGGCGCTGCGGTGCGAGCTTTTTTTGCCTTTGCCATCGGTGTCGATCTCCTCGGATGGGTCCCATCAGCGGTATCGACGATGGGGAACAGCAGGCCGTCCGGAACTGTGTCCGGAGCAGTCATGGGTAGGAAACTTCAGTTGAGAAAGAGGCCGCGCAGTACTCAGGTCTGCGCGGGCCGCTGCTGTTGTGCGATAGGGGCAGGAGTCTCTTCAGCGCCGTTCGCTGCATCGAGCTTGCGGTCGCGGCCCTGGGCTTCGAGCAGGAAATAAACCGGGATCGCCGCGCATAGCGGCATCAGGTAATAAAGCGCGCGGTAGGTGAGCAGCGCGGCAAACAGTTCGGCATGCGGCACGCGGCTGCCGAGCGCGCCGAAGAACACCGCTTCGGTCACGCCGAGCCCGGCGGGAACATGCGTTGCCGCGCCGGCGATGGCGGCCAGCAGGAACACGCCGAGCACGAGCGGAAAGTCGACGTGCTGGCGCAGCAGC
>NZ_CAISIQ010000191.1 GCF_903885465.1 uncultured Nevskia sp. | reverse complement strand
TCGCCGCGCTCGACCGCGCCGGCCAGCTCGATCCGCTGCTGCGCGAAGGCTGAGCAGATTTCTCGCGCAGCCAGCCGCACCGTGTCACTGCATCACACCCGCAACCTGCATCCACCGTCCGCACGATCATTGAATTCATGAGCACTCCGAACCCGGTTCCGCCGTCCGTCCCCACCGTTGAAGACGCACCTGCCCGTCAGGTCTTCCTGCAGCGCCTGTTCCTCAAGGACGCCTCGCTGGAAATGCCGAACGCGCCGCGCATCCTGACCAACGAGACGCCACCGGCGATCGATGTGCAGGTCGGCACCGCGATCGACATGCTCAACCCCGGCATCTTCCAGGTCATGCTGCAGGTGACGGTCACCGCCAAGATCGGCGAAGAAACCGCGTTCCTGGTTGAAGTGCATCAGGCCGGCATCTTCCAGCTCGCCAACTTCCCGGACGGCGGCGAACTGCAGCACGTGCTCGCCGCGTACTGCCCGAGCGTGATCCTGCCGTTCGCCCGCGAAGCGATCGCCAACCTGATCAGCCGTACCGGCTACCCGCCGGTGATGCTGCAGCCGATCAACTTCGATGCGCTCTACGCCCAGCACCTCGCCCAGCAGGCTGCGAACGGCGTCAACGGCGCTGCGCCGACGACGGTTCAGTAAGGCTTTCGGCTAGCTCAGAGCGGCGGCATGTCTGAGCAGATCCCTGTCGCGGTTCTCGGCGCTGGTGCGTTCGGGACCGCACTGGCGATTCAGCTATCGCGTCGCGGTGCGCCCGCGTTCCTGTGGGGACGTGATGCGACGACGATGGCGACGATCCAGGAAAGCCGGGAGAACGCGGTCTATCTGAAAGGCTGCGCGCTGCCGGCGCCGCTGATCGCGACCAGCGATCTCGCTCGCGTGGTCGCCGAATCTGGCGACATCGTCATTGCCACGCCGAGTCACTCGCTACGCGAAACCTGCGAGCGGCTCAGCACCCTGCTGCGCCCGGAGCAGGGCGTGGCCTGCGCGGCCAAAGGCCTGGAGCCGGGCAGCGGACGGCTGGCCCATGAAGTGATCGGCGCGGCACTCGGTGTCACCCGGAGTGTTGCGGTGATCTCTGGTCCGACCTTCGCGAAGGAACTGGGCCTTGGTCTGCCGACGGCAGTGACCGTTGCCTCGAACGATCCGGCGTTCGCCGAGCGGATGGCGCTGCGTTTTCACGGCGACGGTTTCCGCGCCTACACCTCGCGTGATCTGATCGGTGTCGAGATCGGTGGCGCGGCGAAGAACGTGCTGGCGATCGCGGTCGGCATTGCCGATGGTCTGGGCCTGGGTGCCAACACCCGCGCGGCGATGATCACCCGCGGCCTGAACGAGATCACCCGGCTGGCCACCGCGCTCGGTGCCGAAGCGGAAACGCTGATGGGCATGGCCGGCCTTGGCGATCTGGTGCTGACCTGCACTGACAACCAGTCGCGCAACCGCCGTTACGGCATCCAGCTCGGCGAAGGTGCGACGCCGGAGCAGGCCCGGGCGGCGATCGAAGGCGTGGTCGAAGGGGTACGTGCCGCACCGGAAGTGCTGCGGCTGGCGCATCGGCTCGGTGTCGACATGCCGCTGCTGGAAATGGCCGGCGCGGTGATCGCTGGCCAGGTATCGCCGATCGAAGCGCTGAAGCGGCTCGCCGAACGGCCGTTGCGCGCAGAGTTGGGCTGAGGCTTCTCAGAGCCGCCGCAGCAGCGACTCGACCATCAGCGGCACACCCTGAATGATCTCGATCGTCTGCAGGCGCTCACGCATCGTCTGCAGCGCCGCCGTGTCGCCAAGCAATTGCAGCGTCTTGTCGGCAATGTCATCGACTTGCGGCTGCGCCGCCACGGTCCAGCCTCGGCTGGCGAAGTCGTCCACCCGCAAGCTCTGATCGCTGCCGCCGAGCGGCATCGACACCGTCGGCACCCGAACGCTGATCGCCTGGTTGATCAGATGGCCGCCGCCGGTGACGACGATCGTCGCTCCGCGCATCAGCGCAATCAGCTGGCCTTGCGGCTGCGGCGGCAGCACGGTGACTCGCCGATCGCCGGGCTCTTCACCAGAAACGGCTTGGCCGATCGCCAGCACCGGCATGCCGGTGGCTCTGGCGACGCGGTCGGCCGCTTCGATGAACAGTTCGGCGGTGGTTCGCCCATCGATCCGATAAGTGCCACCACCGGGTACGAACAGCAGGTACGGCGATGACGGTGCGAGCGCGGCCACCGCGTCTTCGAGCTGGCAGACATCGAACAGCACGCGCCGGGTGCTGCTGATCCGCGCCAGCAGGCGCTGCCAGGCGCTGAACGCCGGCCGCCCGAGCAGATAGCGCTGGTGCCAGTGCTCGTCGAGCGACCATAGCCAGTCGGCGCGAAAGGTCTTGCCGCAAGTGCCGGGCTCGTCGCTGATGCAGACGCTGCGGATCTTCAGCCGCCGACACAGGCGCAGCATGCTGCCGCGGCAGGTCTTGTCGAACACGACGATCGTCGGCTTCAGCCGCGCCAGCTCGCGGGCATGGAACTGCTGGCGCTGCTCGTCCGGCAGATCGCTTTCGGTATGCGGGAACGGCAGCAACGGCCGCAGGCGACAGGCCTTGGGCATCAGGAACTCGATGCGCACCGAGGCATCGGCGGCATGCAGCGCCGTCGCCACGGTCAGCAGCCGGAAGAACTCGCCGGTGCCGCCGCCCTGGTGCTGCGGCACGAACAGCACAAAACGCGAAGTGCTCACGCTGTTGCCACTGCCCTTGCCGTCGCCGGCAGCAGACTCAGCGCGGCCTCGATCAGGGTTCCGGTGGCGATGCCGTACAGGCCATCGTCGCGGGATTCCGGCGCCACGAACGCGAGATGCTTTTCCGGATCATCCGGAAACCAGTTGTTCAGATGGTGGTTGGGCCGGAACCAGGACACCGACGGCGTGCCGGCAACGCGTGCCACATGCAGGCCGCCGGAATCCGGGCCGATGTGCAGCACGGCGCCCTGCAGCACCGACAGGAAGGCCGGCACATCGAGCGTGCCGTCGAAGACTCGCCAAGGCTTGAAGTCGATGCCGGCGACCAGTATCGCCAGCCGTTCCCGGCCGCGCGCCGTGGCATTGCCGGAGACGACGATGCGATGGTCCGGCAAGCGGGCGTGCAGCTGATTCCACAGTGCGATCATCTGCGCCATCGGCAGGTCGCGGCGGTCGTCGGAAGCGCTGGCGCTGAGGTGCAGATAGCCGTCCTCGTCGACGCCGGCAGCGCGGCGCAGGCCGGTATCGATGGCGACCGGAAACGCCGGCGCTTCGCCATCCAGACCCAGCTGCCGGAACGCATTCCAGCGGCTGCGATACATCGGCATCTCGTGGTAGGGCGCCTCGACCACCGCGTTCAGCAGCCAGGGCTGCCAGCGCCAGCGCTTGTTCGCATCGGCCTTGCGCGCCGCGCGCAGCGCAGCGCCACTCAAGCCGACGAACGCGCAGGCGTGATTGCTGCCGGTGATCGCGATCACGGCATCGGCCTTGAGGCCGCGCAGCCAGCCGAGAAAGGCCAGATCGCCGCGCAGGCCGCGCTTCACGTACAGATGCGTGTGCTCGATCCACGGCGTCAGCGGCCCGTAGAAGCCGGCGGTGCCGACCACGTGCAGCTCGGCTTGCGGCGCGCTCTGCCGGATCAGCCACAAGGTCGGCAGGCTGTGGATGTGATCGCCGAGGCCGCCGAAATCGAGCACCACGACGCGGTGCGCCGCATGCAGCAGGTCCTTCGCCGCAACACTCATCCCGCACTCCGGCATTGCTTCAGCGCCGCGATATGCGCAGCCAGACCCAGACTGTGACGAGCGACGAAACCGGGGGCAACGCGGTGCGGTGCAGCGCAGGCCAGACGCAGCGCGGCGAGGATCGCCGGCGGGCTGATCTCGTCGAGCTTCAGGCCATCGTCGGCGTCCATCAGCTCGGCGACGCCGGCTTCGCGGCCGATGATCGCCGGCGTGCCGCAGGCCAGCGATTCGGCGATCACCAGGCCGAACGGCTCGTAGCGCGATGGCAGCACCGTCCAGTCGGCCGCCGCGTACAGCGCCGGCATGTCGTCGACGTAACCGAGCGGCGTGACCCGCGGCGGCAGTTCCTTGCGCGCCGCACGGCCGGCAACCAGCAGGCGCGCACGCGGCTCGTCGAGCTGCGCGAATGCATCGAGCAGCGGGCCCAGACCTTTGCGGGCGTGATCCATCGACGGGAAGATGAAAGCGATGTCGTCCGCCTTCAGACCGAGCGCCTGCCGGGCGACGGCGCGCGCGCGCTCATCGCGCGGCGAGAAGCGCTGTTCGTCGACCGGCGGGTAGATCACCCGCAAGCGATCGATGGTGTCCGGATAGAACTCGCGGATCTGCGCCGCCAAGGTCGCGGAGTGGGCGACGACGGTTTCCGCGCTGTCGAGCATCGCCCGTTCCAGCCGTGTTTCGCGGCGATCGTGCGCGGAATCCGGCCGCTGCATCGCCGCGCAGAAACCGGGATGGGTGCCGCCGTTGATCGCGATGTGGTGACCCCGCGTGCGCGCCAGCGAGATCACCAGCGGATAGCGCTCGGTCAGTTCCAGTCGGGCGATGCGGGAAGCGAACACGCGGTTGCGGAATGCGCGCGGCAGCGGCAAGGGCAGCAGGCGATAGGCGTTGGCGCCGAGGGCGCGTGCCCAGTCGCCATCGACTTCGCGCGCCCAGACATCAACGGTATCGCCGGCCGCGCGGAAGCCGCGCACCAGATCGGCGAGGTAGGACTCCATGCCGCCGCCGCGGCGCAGGCTGTAATGGACCAGGGCGACCTTCATGCCGGCAACCGCAACAGCGTGGCGATGCCGCCGAGCATCACCGGAATGCCGTTGGCGACCTTCAGCTCGGCCAGCGTTTTGCGCAGTGCTTGCTCGCGAGCCGGATCGCCGAGCAGCGCTTGCGCGGCAGCCACCAGGGACTCGGTATCCGGCATCGATTCCAGCACCCAGCCGGCATCGCGGTAAGCCGCGATCCGGCCCGGTTGATCGGTGCCGCCGAGTGCCGCAGCAACGCTGATCGCGCCGCAGGCCAGTGCCTGATCGAGACTGTGACCGCCGTTGGTGACCACCAGCCGCGCCTTGCGCATCAGGCCCATGAACGTGGCCTGCGGCACTTCGACGAGGCAATGCACCTGTGACTCGCCGGCTTTCGCAGTCGCCAGTGCTGCGTACAGCGGGCCGAGAATCATCAGGCAGGGTAGACCGGACTGCGCCTGCAGCCGCTCGGCAGCTTCGAGAAAGATTTCCGCGACCGGCCGATCGCCGATCCGGTAACCGCCGCCGCCCGGCGAGAACAGCACATAGTCCCGATCGAGCAGCGGCTGCACGCTGGCCGGAAGTGCTGCGAAATCGGGCGCAGCGTCGGAGAAGCAGGTATCGAAGACCCGCCGCCGGGTGCGGCCAAGACGATCGAGCAGGCGCTGCCAGGGCGTGAACGGCGCAGCGGTGAGGTCTTCGCGCTGATGCCAGTGCTCGTCGAGCAGCCATAGCCAGTCGAGCCGGAACGCCTTGCGCCGGCCGCCGACCAGGCTGGTGACGTAAGCGGTGCGAATGCCGAGCCGCCGCCAGTGGCGCAGGGTCGGACTGCGGCAGGCGGAATCGAAGATCACCAGATCGGGCCGCAGGCGCTCGATGTGTTCGAGATCGAACTGGCCCTTGGTGGCCGCCTCGCCGTCGTGGCAAATACTTGGGAACGGCGCGTCGGTTCGGGTGCCGGGCCCGCCGGGAAGCAGGAATTCGATGCGCATCTGCGGCCAGCGCGCTTTCGTCGCCTGTGCCAGCAGCACGGCGCGCACGAATTCGCCATAACCGCCTCGGCCATACGCGGGAACGAACAGGATGAAGGGCTGCGCGGACACGTCGGCGTGGAAAGGAACGAGGGCATGCGGGAACCGGGCTAGATTATCGCAGTACCGCCTGCCCTCCTGATCCCCTTGAATCCGCCACAACGCCTTCTCGTCATCTGCCTGCGCCGGCTCGGCGATGTACTGCTGGCAACACCGCTGATCCGCAGCCTGAAGCAGGCCTACCCGAATGCCGAGATCGACGCGCTGGTGTTCGCGCCGACTGCCGGCGTACTGGCCGGCAATCCCGATCTGCACGAAGTGATCGCGATGCCTAAGCAGGGCCAGCTCGCACTGCTTCGGCGGCTGTGGCGGCGCTACGACCTGGCGGTGGCCGTGACCAATAGCGACCGCGCCCATTACGCGGCCTGGATCGCCAGCGACCGACGCGCCGCCGTCGGCTCGCTGAACACGCGCTGGAAGCATTGGCTGCTAAAGACCATCGTCATCCACGATCCCGCGCGTTTGCACACCGTGGTGCAGAGCCTGCTGCTGGCCGATGCGCTCGGCATCGCGCGGGTGCCGGAGGTGGTGCCGCCCCGACCAGCCGATGACTCGGTGCTCGATTCAGTGCTCGGATCGGACTGGCGCCATCGGCCATACGCCGTGCTGCATCCGCAACCGATGTATCGCTACAAGGCCTGGACCGACGACGGCTGGCGGGCACTGATCCGCTGGCTGGCCGCGCAGGGTTTGCGCGTGGTCATCAGCGGCGGGCCTGCCGAGCACGAGCGGGCGGCGGTCAGCATCTTGCTGGCCGGACTCAATCTGCCGGAGGGAAGCGTCATCGATGTCTCCGGCCGCCTGCCGTTCGCCGCGCTGACGCCGATGATCGAAGCCGCACGCCTGTTCGTCGGCCCCGATACCTCGGTGACCCATCTCGCCGCCGCCTGCAACACGCCGACCCTGGCGCTGTTCGGGCCCTCGAGCCCGGTCACCTGGGGGCCGTGGCCGCAGGGCTGGGATGGCGAGGCCGACAGCCCCTGGCGGCTGGCGGTGCCGTTTCAGCGGATCGGCGCCACTGGCATTCTGCAAGGCGATCACGGCCGCCAGATCGGCTGCATTCCCTGCCTGCAGGAAGGCTGTGAACGGCACACCGCCAGCCCCTCGGACTGCCTCGATCGGATGACCGCGGCGCGGGTAATCGCTGCAGCGGCTCAGCTATTGGGTTCGCGAGCCCCCGCATAAGCCAGCTGGCGCCAGGCTTCATACACCGCCACAGCCACCGCGTTCGACAGATTCAGGCTGCGCATGCCCGGCCGCTGCGGCAGATAGACGCGCCGCTCCAGCGGCACCGTTTCGATCAGGCTGTCCGGCAGCCCGCGTGACTCGGCCCCGAACAGCAGCACATCGCCGGCTTGCCACTGCACCTGGTCATAACGCTGGCTGCCCTTGGTGGTGAACACGAACCAGCGCGCGTTGCCGGTGGCGGCACGCAGGGCGGCGACGTCGTCATGTACCTGCATCGCGGCGTGCTCGTGGTAGTCGAGCCCGGCGCGGCGCAGCTTGGCGTGATCCAGAGTGAAACCGAGCGGCCGCACCAGATGCAGCGCAGCGCCGCTGTTCGCGCACAGACGAATGACGTTGCCGGTGTTCGGCGGAATTTCCGGCTCGATCAGCGCAACCTGGATCATCGCGGCGCCCCGGGCAGTCGCGGCCGATTGACACCACCTCCACCCCCGCCTAGGCTGCCTTTCTGCAATTTTTCAATCATTTCGAGAATGTCATGGCGATCGCTTCCCGCAGTCTGAGTGTGCTGGCTGGCGCCGTATTGTCGCTGGCGGCGGCCTCGGCGAGTGCCCAGAGTTCAAGTGGGAGCAGTGGTACCAACGGCAGCGGCTACGAAGTCGACAACACCGGCGCGCCATCAGGCATGGCCATGGCCGCCGATCTGCTGATCGCCCGGCCGCTGGGTCTGGCTGCGACCTTGCTCGGCACGGCAGTGTTCGTCGTCTCGCTGCCGTTCCAGGCCTTGGCCGGCAACTTCGCCGATCCGGCCCAGTCGCTGGTCGTCGAACCGGCGACCTTCACGTTCACCCGTCCGCTCGGCCAAGGCGTGAATTGAGACGTGAACTGACCTCGCGATAGCGCGGTCATCCCGGCGAAAGCCGGAATCCGGAGCCCGAGCACGAACCCCTGATTCCGAATAACGGAATCAGGGGTTTTTCATTGCTGGTCGAAACCGGATTCAGCGCAGCTTCTTGCCATCGGCATCGAGCACGCTGACTTCGCCGAGGTTGAGCTTGCGCACGCTGGCTTCGATCTTGGCGAGATCGCCGACCACGAACCAGGTCAGCGCTTCCGGCCGCACCAGCTGCTTCGCGGCAGCCGCCACTGCTTCCGGCGTCTGCTCGCTGATCAGACCCGGCAGGCGATTGAAGTAGTCATCCGGCTGGCCCAGTTCGATACTGCTGGCAAACGCGCCAGCCACTTGCCCCGCCGTCTCGAAGCTGCCGGGCAGCGCCAGCAGATCGGCGCGCTTGGCGGCGTCCACTTCGGCGGCGGTCGGCGGACGCTTGCCGACCATGTCGCGCAACTCCTTCTGCATCTCGACGATCGAATCCGCGGTGCGATTGCGCTCGACCGCGGCCTGCGCCAGAAACACCTGCGGGCCGCGCGTGCGGGTGACGCTGGAACTGGCGCCATAGCTCCAATGCTTGTCCTCGCGCAGGTTCAGGTTCAGGCGTGAGATGAACTGGCCGCCGAGCACCGTGTTGGCGGTCGACATCGCTTCCTGACCAGACGCTTGGCCGTCCGGGGCGATGTTGGCGGCAGCAACGATGCTTTGCGTCGCGCCCGGCTTGTCGAGCAGGAACACGCGCGGCTTGGCGGCCAGCGCGACAGCAGGAATGCGCTTGATCGGCGGCTTCGCCTGCGGGGCCTGCCAGTCGCCGAAGCGGGCTTCGATCAACGGCTGGATTTCCGCCAGCGAGGTATCGCCGACGATCAGCAAGGTGGCGTTGTCCGGCCGCACCCAGCGCTGATGGAAGGCAACCAGATCCTCGCGCGTGATGCCGGCGACCACAGCTTCCTCGCCGCTGCCGGTGTAGGCGTAAGGATGCGTTTCGCCATAGATCTGCTTCGACAGCACACGGCGCAGCAGGCCGCTCGGCGAGGCTTTTTCCTGAACGATCGCCGACAGCAGGTTCTGCTTGCCACGCGCCAGATCAGCGGCCGGGAAGCTCGGCGCGCGGATGATCGAGGCGTAGAGATCGAGCGCCGGCTTGAGGCTCGGCTTGATCGACGACAGGCTGATGATCGAAACCTCGCGGCTGGTCGAGGCGCCGATCGAGATGCCGAGATCGGCCTGCTTGCGAGCGATCGTCAGCGCATCGAGCGTGCCGGTGCCCTCGTCGATCTGACCGAAAGTGAGCGCAGCCAGACCGGACTTGCCGCCATCGCCGGCACCGAGATCGGCCGCGCGGCCGGCGTCGACGATCAGTGCCATCTCGACCAGCGGCACGCCGCGGCGTTCCATCACCGCGAGCTTCAGGCCGTTGCTCAAAGTGGTGCGGACCAGCGGCGGCAAGGACAGCGCCGCCGAGGCGGCCGGCACCGGCAGCTTCGAGCGATCGACGGTTTCGGGCTTGGCGGCCTGATCGATGTTCTGCGGCAGCACTTCGAGCACCAGGCGACCGTCACCGAGCCAGCGGCGCGCTGCATCGCGAATGTCGTTGGCGGTGGCCTCGCGTTCCCAGGCCAGCTCTTTCTTATAGTGCGCCGGATCGTTGTGCATCAGCTCGTTGGCGGCCAGCAGCTGGCCCTTGGCGCCGACGCCATCGAAGGCCGGCAGCAGATCGGCGTAGCGCTGGGTCTTGATCCGCTGTAGCTCGGCCTCGGTCGGGCCCTGGTCGATCAGGCGCTTGAGTTCTTCACGAACCGCCGCTTCGATCGGCGCCAGGCTGGCACCGGGCCGGGCGCTGGCGACGATCGAGAACTGGCCGGCGATTTCGTCGCTGCTGACCGAGGCGCTGATCGCGGTCGCGGTCTGGTCGCGGTAGACCAGCCGCTCGAACAGGCGACCAGTCTTGCCGCTGGCGAGCAGATCCGAGAACAGGTCGAGCAGCACGGTGTCGCGCTCGCCGTCACCGGGCAGATTCCACATCATGTAGAGCCGCGGCAGTGGCACGCGGTCATTGACCTCGATGCGCTTCTCGCCACTCATCGGCGCGACCCAGGCCTTGGCGTGCAGCACCGGCTCACCGGCTGGAATGGCGCCGAAGAACTGCTCGGCCTTGGCTTTCGCGGTGGCCACGTCGATGTCGCCAGCGATCACCAGGGTCGCGTTGTTCGGGCCGTAGTAACGCTTGAACCAGGCTTTCACATCATCGAGCGTCGCCGCGTTGAGATCGGTTTCGGAGCCGATGGTCGTCCATGAATACGGGTGGCCAGGCGGGTAGCTCTGCTGCGACAGGATCTCCCGCAGAGAGCCGTACGGCTGGTTCTCGCCCTGGCGCTTCTCGTTGAGCACCACGCCGCGCTGCTCGTCGAGCTTGGGCTGGTCGATGGCGCCAAGCAGATGGCCCATGCGATCCGATTCTAGGAACAGCGCCAGATCGAGCGCCGCTGTCGGCACCGTTTCGAAGTAGTTGGTGCGATCGCGATTGGTGCTGCCGTTGATGCCGGTGGCGCCGGCCGGTTCCAGCGCGCGGAAGAATTCGTCGTTGTAGTGCTCGGAACCGTTGAACATCAGGTGCTCGAACAGATGCGCGAAGCCGTGGCGGCCTTCGGGTTCATCCTTGGAACCGATGTGGTACCAGACGTTGACCGAGACCAGCGGCGCCTTGTGATCCTCGTGAACGATCACCGTCAGGCCATTGGCCAGCTGGAATTTCTCGAACGGCACATCGATGGTCGGCAGGCTGGCGGTGACCGACTGGGCGTCGGCCTTGCCGGGCGCGGGCTTGACCTTGGTCGCAGCCGACGCGGTGCCGAGACCGAGGCAGAACGCCGCAGCCAGTGTGACAATGATGCGCATGGAGAACCCCGGATGATTGTTGTTCGAGAAAGGGCCTGCGAAGGCCGCAATGCAGGCGGCAGTCTGCGTGTCTGACCCCGTGTCCGTCGACTGCGTTCCCTCGGCCGCGAACGCCACCGCACAGCGGCTGCCGGGCGCTGTCTGGCGGGCTTCACCGAATTGCGATGAGCGCTTCGGTCCGGCTGATCTGGCACTGATCGTGATCCACAACATCTCGCTGCCGCCCGATACCTACGACGCGCATCCGGACGCGCCGGACGGCAGTTATATCGACGATCTGTTCCTGAACCGGCTCGACCCGGCCGCGCATCCCTATTTCGCGACCATCGCCGGGCTGCAGGTCTCTGCCCATCTATGCATCTTTCGCGACGGCCGCATCCATCAGTACGTGCCGTTCGACCGCCGCGCCTGGCATGCCGGCGCGAGCACTTGGCAGGACCGTTCGCGCTGCAATGATTTTTCGATCGGCATCGAGCTGGAAGGCAGCGACACGCAGCCGTTCACCGACGCGCAATACGCGGCGCTGATCGACACCATCCGCTGGCTGCACACCCACTATCCGCAACTGCCGCGCGCAGCGATCACCGGCCATAGCGATATCGCCCCGGGGCGCAAGACCGATCCCGGTCCGCATTTCGACTGGCCACGGCTGCGCGCCGCACTGGGGATCGCAGCGCCATGACCCTGCTCGCCCTGCTGCTGGCTCTGGGGCTGGAACGCCTGCTGTCGACGCACCGCGACGGCGGCAGCGTGTCGGCGCTGCTCGAGCAGCTGTGGCTGCGGCTGCCCGCCTGGCTGCGCCAGCAGCCGTTCATATTCTGGCTGCGTCAGCAGTCGTTCGCACCCTGGCTGCTGGCACTCGGCCTGGCCGCGCTGACCGGCTGGCTCTACGCCCAGGTTCACACCTTGCTCGCAGAACTGCTGTTCTCGACCACCGCGCTGCTGGTCTGCCTGGGTCCACGCGATCTTGCCGAGGACGTGCAGCGACTGCGGGCTGCCCGCGCTGCCGGCGACGCTGCGACGGTCGCCCGGCTGACCCGCCTGCTGCATCACGGCCCGACGCCGGATGCCGATCACCGCTCGCTGCTCGGCGCGCTGTTCATCCAGTCGCACGAGCGGCGCTTCGGCACCTGCCTGTGGTTCATCGTCGCCGGGCCGGCGGGTGCAGTGCTGTATCGCGTTGCCAGCCGGATCGGCACGGTCATCGAATCGCCGGGCGCGCAACGCCAGGCGGCGCTGCTGCACGGCCTGCTCGCCTGGGTTCCGGCGCGGCTGACCGCACTGCTGTTCGGCCTCGCCGGCAGCATGGACGATGCGCTGGAAGCGCTGAAACGGGTCCATGCCGAACCGCCGTCACCCGATCAGGCCGGCTGGCAGCGGCGCACCTGGAACCTGCTCGCAGAAGCCGCCAATGCCTCGCTGGACTGGGAAGATGCGCCGGGCAGCGGGCCGATGATCGCCTCCTCGCTCGATGCCACCCTGGCCGAAGTGCTGCGCATGGAAACTCGCGCCACCTTGATCCTACTGGCGCTGGCGGCGCTGTTTTCGGCTGGCGTCTGGGTCGCCTGATGCGGCATCAACTCAAGTTTCTCCTGCTGCTGGCCGTGGCGCTGGCCATGCCGGCGGCAAGCGCCGCAGCGCTGGCACAACGCGTCGCCACCCTGGCGCCGCATCTGGCCGAACTGGTCTGTGCGGCGGGCGGCTGTGCGCGGCTGGTGGCGGTGTCCGAGTACAGCAACTACCCGGCTTCTGTGACCAAACTTCCGCAGCTCGGCGGCGCCTGGAACATCAATCTGGAAGCCGTGCTCGCGCAGCGGCCGGATCTGATCATCGCCTGGACCGACGGCACACCGCCGGATCAGGTCGCGCGTCTGCAGAAGCTCGGCCTGCGCGTGGTCTGGCTGCAGGCGAACACACTGGACAGCATCGGCGCGGCGCTGGAAACGGTCGGCGGCTGGCTCGGCACGCAGGAAGCCGCGGCCACGGCGGCGAACGATTACCGCCAGCGTCTGGCCGGCCTGCGCGCACAGCATCGCGATGAACCCGCGATCCGCGCCGTCTACCAGATCGAAACCTCGCCGGCCTACACGATCAGCGCCGCCAGCCCGATCTCGGAAGTGATGAGCCTGTGCGGCGGCGTCAACGTGTTCGCCGCGCTGCCGACGATCTCGGCCGCCATCGGCCAGGAAGCGATGCTCGCCGCCGCGCCCGAAGTGGTGCTCTACGGCCGCGAGGAAAGTGCTGCGGCGATCCGCGCCTACTGGGCGCGGCTGGGCAGCGCGCCGGTGGCCCAGGCCGGCAATCTCTACGCGATCGATCCTGATCTGCTCGGCCGCGCCAGTCCGCGCATGCTCGATGGCGTGGTCGCCGTCTGCACAGCCTTCGATCAGGCGCGCAGCAAGCTTGCCGAACTCAGGCGGCGCCCGCCGAAATCGGACGCGGCGGCGCACTGAACAGCAGGGTGGCGATCGCGCCGCCTTCATTGCGATTGTCGAGCCTGAGCTGCCAGCCGTGGCGGCGCGCCATTGCCCGCGCCACGTAAAGGCCGATGCCGGTGCCGCCATCGCGGCCCCGGAAGTGCGGTTCGAACACCAGCGGCAACTCGTGATTGGGAATGCCGGGGCCGTTGTCGATCACCCGCAGCGCCTGCTGATCCAGTTCGACAATCACTTCGCCATCCGGCCCGGCGGCGCGCACGGCATTGCGCAACAGGTTCGAAAAGATCACGTGGATGCTGCCGGCCGCGGCGGTCAGCAGGGTCGGCTGCATGCGCCAGATCAGCTTGGTCGAGCCGGCATCCATCTCCGCCCATTCGGGCAGCAGCTGTTCCAGATCGAGATTCCAGGCGCGCGGCGATTCGCGCAGCCGGGACAAGGCCAGCAGCGCGTCGAGATCTTCCTGGGCCTGGGCGACGGCGCGCTGGATGCGCGCCAACGGCCGCGACGGATCGGCCGGCCGCGCTTCCAGCAGTTCGGCGGCACCGCGGATCACCGCCAGCGGCGTGCGCAGTTCGTGACTGGCGGCCGCCGCGAAGGCCTGCTCGCGCTCGATCAGCGCATCGAGTTCGGCCATGTAGCCGTTCAGCGCATCGGCGATCACATCGAGTTCCGGATCGTCCTCGGGCTTCAGGCGGGTACTGCCGTTTTCCGGATCGAGACCGCGAATCTGCGCCACCAGCTTGGCCAGCGGGGACAGCGCTTCATCGGCCACCCGGCGTGCGCCCCAGATCGCCAGCAGGCTGACCAGCGCCAGACCGAAGCCGAAGGAGCCGACCAGGCGCTGATCGCGCGCTTCCAGCGGCGAGATGTCATGCATCAGGTAGACGCGATCGTCCGGCGCCAGATCGCGGATCAGGATCTGGAACGCATTGCCGCTGATCTTGACGTCGCGATGCCAGCCGGTATTGAGCTTGCGCAGCGGCGCCGGCACGCTGCCGCCCCAGGCCGGGCGGTAGTAGAGCAGCGCCGGTTCAAGATCGTCGCTGCTGTCGACGATGTCGCGAGTACTGGATTGCGCACCGATCCGGATCAGGTAGTCGAGCTCGCGTTCCATCAGCGTTTCGACGCTGCCGCGCTCGATCCAGCGCTCGGTGACCCAGACAAAGGTGCTGAGGATGATCGCCGCTGCCACCGTCAGCGCGATCAGCGCACCAGTCAGGCGCCGTCGCAGATGGCCGGACGAAACCTCGGCCTTGGTCGCCATCGCGGGCTTTCGAAACGTCAGACGGGATCAGCCGTCGCCGAGGTCGGCCAGGCGGTAGCCGCTGCCGTGGATGGTGTGCAGCAGTTTCTTCGGCCAGGGTTTGTCGATGGCGACACGCAGCGCATAGATATGGGCGCGCAGCACATCGCCTTCCGGAGGCGCATCGCCCCACAGACGGCGCTCCAGTTCCTCGCGGGTGACGACGCGATGGGTGTCGCGCATCAGCAGTTCCAGCAGCTTGCGCAGCGCCGGCGTCAGGCTGATGGTTTCGCCGCCGCGGCGAGCGATCAGCGTATCGAGATCGAATTCGAGATCGGCCAGGGTCAGCACGCGGTCGAGGCCGGCGGCCGTGGCGCGGCGATGCAGCGCTTCGAGCCGGGCCAGCAGTTCGACCATCGCGAACGGCTTGACCAGATAGTCGTCGGCACCGGCGCGCAGGCCTTCGACCCGATCATTGACGGTGTCCATCGCGGTTAGCATCAGCAGCGGCACGTGACGGCTGCTCGAGGCGCGCAGACGGCGACAGACGCTCGCGCCATCGAGGCCGGGCAGCAGGCGGTCGAGGACGATGGCGTCGAAGCGCTGTGCCTGGGCCAGACGCAGGCCGCTGGGGCCGTCGGCGGCAAAATCGACGCTATGGCCGTGGTTGCCAAGGAAATCGCCTAGGTTGGCGGCCAGGTCCGGGTGGTCTTCAACAAGCAGCACGTGCATGGTCGATCTCAGGTTGGGTCAGCCCCAATTTATCAAGCCCATGCGAATGAAATGTCATCGCCGACTTCCGGGGACGAATTCCGGCGCTGCCAGAAACCTTCTTGCGACCTTGGGGCGACCCTCAGACGTCGGTCGATTCCGTCGGTTCCGGCACGGGTGCTACCCAGCGGGCCACCAGGATGCCCAACTCGTATAACAGGTACGCCGGCACCGCGAGCATGATCTGCGACAGCACGTCCGGCGGGGTCAGCACCGCTGCCGCGATGAACACGCCGACCAGCACGTAATCGCGCTTGGCGGCGAGTTGGGCCGGCGTCACGAAGCCGGTCAGCACCATCAGCACGATCGCCACCGGCATTTCGAACACGAAGCCGAAGGCGAGGAACAGCTTGAGCACGAAGTCGAGGTACTTCGAGACATCGGTCATCACCGCGACCCCTTCCGGCGCCGAGGTGACAAAGAACTTGAACACCGTCGGCAGCACCAGGTAGTACGCGAACGCCACACCGGCATAGAACAGCAGGGTGCTGCTGGCCAGCATCGGCATGATCAGCCGGCGCTCGTTGCGGTACAGACCCGGCGCCACGAACAGCCAGATTTGATAAAGGATCCACGGCAGCGCAAGCGCGAAAGCGACGACGGCGGCGAGCTTGAACGGCGTCAGGAACGGTGCTGCAACTTCAGTGGCGATCATGCTGCTGCCGGCGGGCAGCAGCTTCATCATCGGCGTGGCCAGGAAGTGATAGAGCTTGCCGGCGAAGAACAGCAGCGGCAGCAGCACGATGATGAAACCGAACATCGCGCGGACCACGCAGGTCCGCAGCTCCATCAGATGGGCGAGCAGCGGTTGTTCGGGTGCTGATTCCGGCTCAGACATGCTTGTCTGGCGTCTTCGATTCGCTGAACGACGGGGCGTCGGCGGCGCGCGGCGGTGCTGGTGCCGGGATATGCGTTACCGGCGTTTCGCTGTGCGTCGGCGTCGTGTCGGCCGCCGGCAGCGAATCGCTCATCGCATTGCGGCCCTGCTCTGCAGCGCCGTGAAACTCGCGCTTCATCGCCGTCGATTCCTCGTCGAAGATGCGCCGGGCATCGGCCATCTGCTGCTTCAGCTCCGAGGCATGCGATTCGCGATCCAGCTCCGCACTGAGATTGCGCATGTAGGCCTTGGCCTGACCGGTCCAGCGACCGATGCCGCGCGCAACCCGCGGCAGCTTCTCCGGGCCGAGCACGACCAGGGCCACGAGAAAGCACAGCAACAGCTCGGAAAAGCTGATGTCGAGCATGGCGCGCTGGTTATCGGTGGCGGCGGGTCAGGACGTGATCGAGACGATCAGACCTTTTCGTCGTGCTTGTCGCCGGTGTGCTGCGGCGGCGGTGGCGGCGGAACGATCTCCGCGCGCAGCGCTTCGGCGTTCTTCTGGCCTTCGGCCTCGCCTTCCTTGACCGCGGACTTGAAATTCTTGACGGCAGCGCCGAGATCGCCGCCGGCACCGCGCAGCTTCTTGGTGCCGAACACGAGGATGACGATGCCCAGCACGATCAACCAGTGCCAAATGCTGAAACTGCCCATGGTGTGCTCCTGATTCGATTCGGATGCGGCCAGAAGGCCGGTTATGACGGGCTGCGCGACGCCTTTTCATCGTGTCCGGACCGACCCGTCCGGCGCGCCAGCTCATCGGTCAAGGCCGAGAGCGGTACATCATACGCGGCCAACAAGACCATGACGTGAAACCATAAATCGGCCACTTCATGAACCATCTTTACGCGTTCAAGTGCCCCGCCGGATGCACAATCCTTCGCGGCGATGATTGTTTCCGCTGCTTCTTCGCCGATCTTCTTGAGGATCGTGTCGGTGCCCTTGGCGTACAGGCTGGCGACATAGCTTTTCGCCGGATCGCCGCCCTTGCGCGATTGCAAGGTTGCATACAGCGCCTCGAGCACATCGGCTGCGGGCGCCGCAGTCACGCCCGGATTGCCGCTGATATCGCCGCTCATATCGTGAACGCGAGCGGCGCCGGGCTGCGCACGGTGACGCCGTGGCGGGTCAGATACTGCTTGGCTTCGCCGACTGTGTGCTGGCCGGAGTGGAAGATGCTGGCCGCGAGCACCGCATCGGCGCCGCCGAGGCTCAGGCCCTGCTCCAGATGTTCGAGTGTGCCGACGCCGCCGCTGGCGATCACCGGCACCGGCACGGCATCGGTGATGGCGCGCAGCAGTTCGTTGTCGTAACCGGACTTGGTGCCGTCGCGGTCCATGCTGGTCACCAGCAGTTCGCCGGCGCCCTTGGCCACCATCAGCGCCGACCATTCGATGGCGTCGAGCCCGGTGGCCTTGCGGCCGCCGTGGGTGAAGATTTCCCAGCGCGGCGGCTGGCCTTTCTTCGAGACCCGCTTGGCATCGATGGCGACGACGATGCACTGCACGCCGTAGCGATCGCTGGCTTCGGTGACGAAATCCGGCCGCAGCACCGCCGAGGTGTTGATCGATACCTTGTCGGCACCGGCCGACAGCAGCGCACGAACGTCCGCGCAGGTGCGCACGCCACCGCCGACGGTCAGCGGAATGAAGATCGCTGAAGCCACGGCTTCGACGGTCTTGAAGAGGGTCGGACGATCGTCGCTCGACGCGGTGATGTCGAGGAACACCAGTTCGTCGGCGCCTTGTGCGTCGTAGCGGCGGGCGACTTCGACCGGGTCACCGGCGTCGCGCAGGTCCTCGAACTTCACGCCTTTGACCACGCGGCCGGCGTTGATGTCGAGACAGGGGATGACGCGCTTGGCAAGCATTCTGGGAGACCGCCGGGGGATGAACTACTGGACAGCCTTCAGGCAATCCTTGAACTGCAGGCCGCCCTCGTACAGCGCGCGGCCGATGACGGCACCGATGACGCCGTCTTCCTCGATCGACTTCAGCAGATGCAGATCTTCGATTGTCGACACGCCGCCGGAGGCGATGATGTCGGTCTTCACTGCACGGGCGAGGTCACGGGTGGCCTCGACGTTGAAGCCGGCCATCATGCCGTCGCGGCCGATGTCGGTGTAGACGATCGCTTCGACGCCGTCATGCTCGCACTGCTTGGCCATGTCGATGACGCCATGGGCCGACAGCTTCGACCAGCCGTCGACGGCGACGCGGCCGTCCTTGGCATCGATGCCGACGATGATGTGGCGCGGATATTCAAGGCACAGATCGCGCAGGAAATGCGGCGCGTTGACCGCCTTAGTGCCGATGATGATGTAGCTGACGCCGGCGTTCAGATAGGCCTGCACGGTGTCTTCGTCGCGGACGCCGCCGCCGGCTTGCACCGGGACGTTGCCGCAGACCTTGGCGATCCGCTCGATCACCTTGAGGTTCACCGGGGTGCCTTTCAGCGCGCCGTCGAGATCGACGACGTGGATGCGGCTCGCGCCTTCGTCGACCCAGCGCTGGGCGACCTCGGCGGGATCGTTGGAAAACACCGTGACGTCATCCATCCGGCCCTGGCGCAGGCGGACGCACTGGCCATTCTTCAGGTCAATCGCAGGAATCAGCAGCATGGGGAGCAGTCGGCGGGTTGCCCGGAGGCGAGGTCTTGAAGGTTCGGACGCGACGCCTCGAAGGGCAACGTCAGGCGTTGATGATTGATCGAAACTGTGCCGCAAAGCCTGGAGCTAGGCAAGGCGACCCCAATCAGATGGATGGGCTCAGCGGCTTTCACCGTTCCAGTGCGCGAAGTTGCCGAGCAGCCGCAAGCCCACCGACTGGCTCTTTTCCGGGTGAAACTGGAAGCCGACGATATTGTCGCGAGCCACTGCCGCCGCGAACACCTTGGTGTACTCGCTGCTGCCGAGCACATGCTCGGCATGCACCGGCGCGGCGTGATAGCTGTGCACGAAATAGAACCAGCTGTCTTCCGGCACGCCGGCCCACACGGCATGCGGCCGGGTCTGGCGAACGCGGTTCCAGCCCATGTGCGGCACCTTGAGCCGTTCGACGGCATCGCGCGGCGGGTCCGCAAAACGGATCACATCGCCCGGGATCAGGCCCAGCGCCGGCACGCCGCCGTTCTCTTCGCTGCGATCGAGTAGTACCTGCATGCCCAGACAGATGCCGAGCAGCGGTCGCTTGCGCGAGGCTTCGACGACCATCTGGTTGAGCTCCAGGCGACGCAACTCGTTCATCGCCGCCTTCACGCCGCCGACGCCGGGCAACACCAGGCGATCGCAGGCGATCAGCTCTTCCGGGTCGTAGCTGATGACGATCCGCTGGTTGCCGGCCACCCGCTCCAGCGCCTTGCCGAGCGAATGCAGATTGCCCATGCCGTAATCGATGACGCCGATCTTTTCCATCAGGACGGAGAACGCAACAGACGAACGGGAGGGGAACAGCAGGGAGCGGACATCGTGGAATCCGGCAGGCTGGGGGCTTTAAAGCACGCCCTTGGTCGACGGCATCGCGCCATTGGCGCGCGGATCGAACTCCACGGCCATGCGCAGCGCGCGGCCGAACGCCTTGAAGATGGTTTCGGCGACGTGATGCGCGTTGCGGGCACGCAGACAGTCGACGTGCAGGCTCACCTTGG
>NZ_CAISIQ010000190.1 GCF_903885465.1 uncultured Nevskia sp. | reverse complement strand
GCTGGCTGAGGATCAACCCGCCGACGATGGCGATGCCGAGCGGCTGGCGCAGCTCAGCGCCATCGCCGCGGCCCAGCGCCAGCGGCACGGCGCCGAAGATCGCCGCGAAGGTGGTCATCAGGATCGGCCGCAAGCGCAGGCTCGCCGCTCGGTAGATCGCGGCACCGGCGCCGATGGCCGACTCCCGCTGCCGGACGATGGCGACGTCGATCATCATGATCGCGTTCTTCTTGACGATGCCGATCAGCAGGATCACGCCGATCAAGGCGATGATCGAAAAGTCTCGGCCGCAGAGCATCAAGGCCAGCAGCGCGCCGATGCCGGCCGAGGGCAGGGTCGACAGGATGGTGATCGGGTGGATCAGGCTTTCGTAGAGGATGCCGAGCACCAGATAGATGCTGACGATCGCCGCCAGGATCAGCAGCGGCTGGGTCGCCAGCGAAGCCTTGAAGGCGTTGGCGGTGCCGGCGAAGCTGCCGCGCACCGAAGCCGGCGGCGCCATCCGGGCGACGGCGGTGACGATCGCATCGGTAGCGGTCGACAGTGAACCTCCGGGCGGCAGGTTGAAGCTGATCGTCGCTGCCGGCACACCGCTTTGATGGTTGACCGCCAGCGGCGTGTTGGTGGTCTCGACCGTGGCGAATGCCGACAGCGGCACCTGGGCGCCGGTGTTGCTGGTCACGTACAAGCGCTGCAGCGTCTGCGGGCCTTCGAGGAACTGCGGCGCCAGCTCCATCACCACCCGGTACTGGTTCAGCGGGTTGTAGATGACACCGACCTGGCGCTGGCCGAAGGCATCGTTGAGGGTGCTGTCGAGATTGGCCATGGTCACGCCAAGGCGCGATGCCGCGTCACGGTCGACGTTCAGCGACGTCTGCAGGCCAGTGTCCTGCTGATCGGTGCTGACGTCGGTGAGCTCGGGCAGCTGGGTCAGCGTCTTGCGGATCTTCTGCTCCCAGGTGCGCAGGGTGGCAACGTCATCGGCCTGCAAGGTGTACTGGTACTGGGCATCGGACTGCCGGCCGCCGATGCGGATGTCCTGTACCGGCACCAAGGTCAGCCGAGCACCCGGTTCGTGCGCCAGCCGGGCACGCAGGCGAGTGATCACCGTCTCCGCCGGCTCGCGCTGGGTACGCGGCTTCAGCGAGATGAAGAAACTCGCCGTATTGCGTTGCGCGCTGCCGCCACCGCTGCCGCCACCGGTGGAACCGATGACATTGGCCACCGCCGGATCGGTGCGGATGATCGCCATGAAGCGATCGAGTCGCTGCTGCATCAGCTGGAAGGAACTGCCCTGATCGGCCTTGACGCTGCCGGTCAGCACGCCCGTGTCCTGCTCGGGGAAGAAGGCCTTCGGGATCACGCCATACAGGTAGACGTTGAGGCTGATGACGCCGATCAGCACCAGCAGCGCCAGCGGCTGGTGGCGCAAAGTCCATTGCAGCGAATGCCGGTAACCGCGCCGCAGTGCCCTTGCCAATCGGCCTGCGCGACGAGCTTTGCCAGCCGGCTTCAACAAGGCTGCGGCGAGCGTCGGCGTGGTGGTCAGCGACACCAGCATCGACACCAGGATCGCCACCGACAGCACAATCATGGGGATGGAATCGAGCCAAGCACCGAGTACACCTGTCATGGCATTAGTGGCTCCCGGTCCGGAGGTGACACACACGATGGCAGGCTTGTTTGAGATCCGCGTATAGCCCTCTGCAGCCATGG
>NZ_CAISIQ010000189.1 GCF_903885465.1 uncultured Nevskia sp. | reverse complement strand
TCGCGGATGTAGGACTTGCCGGTTTCGCTGGGGCCGCGAATCAAAGTCCTGTGAGTGTCAAAACCCACAGCAGCATCGGGTTTTGACGTTCCGGATGAAACAAGTTCTCGCAGTACGATACTCATTGACGCCCCCGCCGACTGGAACTGACTTCGATTTCGGCTCCCCACAGATGACCTTCCCGTGAGAACAGGCCCATCAATTCAAGTGAACTGGTCGAGCAGAATTGGCTGCTGACCCATCTGCAGCGACTCTCAAGTTCCAGGAAATAGGCCGCCTCGACAGAGCCAGTCAACGTGTAGGACGAGGGACCGGAGAAATACATGATCCCTTCGATTTCGGCGCGCACATCCACGAGCCCGCGAGTGCTCATTAGGTACAGCCCTTCCTCGATCATTTCTCTTCGGCTTGCCACCTCTCCGCCTCTGAAGGGAACAGGTGTGTGCAGGCTGGGAGGTCCGCCCAAGTCCTTCGAGTAAACGATCGCGTAGTCAAGCAAGACTAGCTTCTGGAGGTCTGCTCCTGCCGGTGACAAGGCGTTGAGCAGATACACCATCCTCAGCCCCAACTCGAACGGTGAGTTAAAAAGGGGGATCTTGTTCATTCGCTCATCTGACCCACTTCATCCGGTCTTCGTTGACGAGGTGATGGCAGGTTCCTGGCAGGTCGCCGCCACGTAGCTGTGAAGACAGGGGACTGTCATCGACCCTGACGGACGCGACCAAGTCCATAGCTTTTTCTATTCGCTTCATGCCGCTCTTAAGGCTCGGGCTCGTGAGACTCGGCCGGATACCTTTGAGCACCATCTCCAGTAGCCGACTAAACTCATCTTCTTCCGTATAAAGGTCTCGGCTAAAGCGCTTCAGCCCCTCCGCGCAGAAGAAAGTTGATCGTGCGGCAGCAAGATGCTCGTTATACACGGCCGACGCGCGCACGTCATCGAGCGTCAGTTCTAGATTTTCTTCCTCGGCGTAAGCACGCAAAAGTTCTGCAACATACCGACGTTCGGCCGCTGCGAGTTCTGGTGGCACTGCCGGATCAGGTGCTCGATGCGGCGCGATGCCGAACAGATTGAAATGCTTACTACGGTCGCCGGAGTGCCACCTGATTAAGTCCCGGACCACGCACTCTTTGATACGACCGAAATCAAAGTCGTCAACGACCTTTTTCAACTCCGGCGTTCGTTTGGCAGCTGACCCCTGCAGTCCGGACTTCTCTTCGTTCCAAGCTGTCTTGAATGCTTCTTTCAGTTTCGTTGGGTTTGCGATCAGGTCATGTAGCTCGGGACCTACATTTCGCGGTGCGCAGAAAAAGTAGTTGCGCGGACAGGGGTAGGTGCCAGCGGCCACATGCCCGAAAAACTTCAATAACTCCGGGAATGCGGTACTAGGTGAAAGCGGGGTGCCATAGTGCTTGCCTTGAAACAGGTCCCATTCGTAGGGGATCAAGTCGGCTTTCCAACGCGCCTCGACATCTCTCCCCTTATCACCAGAGGCGCCGAGTTTCTTCACGGAAACATATCGGACGCTGCTCTCATCCCGCGAGAGGCAAGCATCTTCGATAAATGATTCCCACTGGTCGTCGGAAAGATGCATCACGACAGCCGATGGTGGCAGCACCCCGTGCTTGACTCTGAACCGGTTCTGCTTCTTGGCCCTCTTCGGATTGCTCGCCTTGTGACTTGCAGCGACCATCGATACCCCCGTCGTTTTGATTAGCCTAGCCTCTCATGAGCCGAGTTGCTGACCGAAGTATCCCAAAACAAGGAGCCGTTGCCGAGGTTCTGATCAGCTTCGTTTGGTCAGCACAATTGTTCGAAAGGCCGCTTTGGGCTGAAAGCCGCCGACCGCAACTCGAAGTCCGTAGGGCGCCTATGACAGTCGGCGCGATACGGGAATCCGGACATGCATGATCGTCTCCCTGTTGCGGAGACGGCGAACGGTGCCCGGTTAGTAGCAACAAGGTGAATCCTCGGTGGTTCAGAACTTTGCGTCTGACAACGGCCGGTCACCTGCGATGGTCCTTTTTTTTGTTCTTGACGACGTGCGCGTAACTGTGTTCGATCATGTACCTCAGGAGCCGGTTCAGCCCGAGCGCAGTACGCCAGTACCGATGGCTTACGACGATCAATGCGGACGCAATGACAGCATCCGATTCCGGCAGACGGTAATGATCGTTCGCCGCCGAGAGCAGGATTGCTGTGGCCTCCGCGAAGGAAACCGCAGAAATGACGATAGGCAGAAGGCACCAGCGCATCCATCGCTCGGAATAAAGTCTTCGGTAATTCTTCGACAAGCGGCTCACGGCGCTGACTCGCTGAAGGGGATGAGGGACTGCACGCGGACGATTTGGTTTGAGTCGATGTCGAAGGCTGTGTACCGGTACACCGTGTAATCCTTGGGACCCGTAGACGAGGCTTCGGAAACAAGCCGGCCGAGCACGGCGTTGGGCCTTCGGACCTGCTGATCGGCACAGCCGCCGCAGATATCCGCTGCGATCTGGCTGCCATCGCCTCCGCGGAACCGCGTCGTCCTAAAAGCAGCTTTCTTCCGCCTCGGTGGCTCGTCGCTCAAGCGGATTTCGCCGCACCAGTCGCAGACAACCCCGACCGCTCGCGGCTTCACGTGTTCCATTGATCGAACGATCTTCATCCGGATCCTCCTGATGAGCCCTGGCCACCGAGTTCGATGGCCAGGGCTTGTTGCGGTCTGCCGGTAGTTACCGGCAGTCACACGTGTGACATCAACCAATCTACGGAGCGGTATTCGGCAGCGTCAGGTCCGGCGCCGCCAGCAGCGATACCCAGCCGTACTGACCCGCAGAGCCCGGAAAGTTGATCTGCCCACCGATCGGGTCGATGGTCAGCGTCAGCAGCCCAGCATTCGTCACCCCGGTGCCGATAACGTCGGTAGCCGTCGGCCCGAAGCTGCGGGCATAGCTGAATGACCCGCTGACCGGAGCGCCGATACTCCGTATCGCGACCCCGTTGGCGACCGGCGCCCGCAGATCGGAAGGCAGCAACATCGCGCCGAGACTCCCATCGGACAATGCCCGCGACCGGACGTTCGAGCCGCCGAAGTTGGCATTACCCGTTGCTGGATCGAACGCCACATTGATCCGGGCATCCGAGAACTGCACGCTCTGACCGTTCGGCGCTGTCAGCACGAGCGCAAGGTCGTTGCCGCCAAAAGACTCGATCTGAACGGCACCGCCCGGCGACAGCGTCGTTAGCCCAGAGCTATTCTCATATCGCATGGCGTAGCCATCGATCACCACATTGGCCGACCAGCTGACATTGAACGTCCCGGTCCCAGTGTCATTCAGCCGGATCAGGAATTGCCGGACCTGCATCGTGCCGGTCACCCGTCCGATTGCCTCGACGCAATCGACGAACTGGATCGATGCACTCGGATCGGCCCCTTTCGCAAGGGTGGTGTCGGCGTAAACCGCCGAGCCACCCCCAGAACAGGTAACCGACCCGGCACGTCGCTCGCCGATATCGACCTCGGTCAGGTTCGCCAGCATCAGCGATCCGAGCCCCTGCATATAGCGATAGACAGCCGCTGACCTTGCCGCTTCGGCATCCGCCAGATTCGAGCGTGGATCGGGACTGCCAGTGTCGCTGTCAGTGCCGCCGCCTCCACAGGCAGCCAGCAGCACCGTGAACATCAGGATTAAACAGTGGCGGTATTGCATGGTGTGACCTCCAGTCAGACATCCGTTGGGACGCGACACGGCGCATGGCCCGTCAGGGCAGAGGCACCGAATCGCAGGAATGGCCAGAACGACAGGCAGCCGCGCCCGTCAGGCCTTAATCAAATGAAGCGGAAGGGGGTACTGCTTGAGGCGCGATCAGCTCATCGGGCTTTGCCGAGCACGCGCTCGTATTCCGGTGCCACGATCGGAATCTGACTGATGGCCTTGCCGACACGCTCGCCGTCGGCTGCCGCAGTGGGCTGGAAGCTGACGTACAAACTGGTCATGACGAAGCCGGACACTTGGCGGGCCAGAGCAGCATAGTCATCAGCGATCTCGGCCCGCTTCTCGTCGAGGATCTGGCCGCTGGCTGCGTCGATGAACAGCAGCTTGCCGCGAATCTTGTCGCCAACGGTCAGCCGCTGGACCAGATTCCGGTCGTAGGCATCTTCGACGAAGTTGAGTGTCAACAACCGGCCGCTGCATTCCGCCATCACCCTGCAGACCCGAATCGGCGCTCCGACCGCCGCCGCTACCGCCGTCGTGTAACTGGCGAGATTGCCGGCGAATGCCACCGGCAGTTCCGGCGCGGCGTCCCGAGGCCGGATGTCCGCCAGCACCAGCACACTGTCGATGTTCCGGAATAGCGGCTTCGCGTTCTGAAGATCCTTGACCGAGGTGACCGCGTGGTAACCGGTCGTGACCGAGCGTGCCGAGTCATACAGGCCGATGGCCGACTGCGCCGTATCGACCGCCGCGCAGCCTGACAGCAGCAGGAAGGCGATGACCATCGCCAGCCAGTGGCCCTGATTGATGAGCAGCGGCAGAAAGAGAAAAGTGTTGCCGTGACGGTCCATAGCAGTGCGCCTCCGTTTGGTTAAGTCGATAGCTCCAGCGGTTCGGGTGATGGAAACGGTGCTGATTGCGCGGCAAGCACTGATCGAATCGGTGCGATTTCTCTGAATGTTACTCATAGAGCGTGGCTTCATAAAGTGGTCCTCCTTACGGTTTGTGAATGCCGTCGCATCCGCAGCTGTTATTGATGGGGCAGCGCCTAAGAGCGCTGCGGGAAGCGCGTGGCCTCAGCCAGGAGAACTTCGCCCTGGAAGCCGGCATCGCACGGAGTTACTACGGAGCCATCGAGCGCGGCCTCCGGAATGTCGCCGCCTTGAACCTGATCCGGATTGCCGCTGCCCTCGGTGTCGA